>NZ_JALKIF010000013.1 GCF_023227715.1 Methanobacterium alcaliphilum | reverse complement strand
TGGTACTGTGGGTTTGTTCCTATGGGAATTTCATAACGCTGCCAGCCCATCTCATTATTACTATATTTTAGAGTGAATTATTTAGAATTCGCACATTACAATTTATTTTAAGTGCTTTTTTATTTCAAATTAATAGTCCTATTTCTAGGTTCTATTTGATATCAAATTCAAATGATCATCAATCCTGTCTTAAAATTTATTAAAAAATTAATTAAGATTAAATAGGCTGTAAAACATATATTTCATTGTCATATCTTACGACTGATGCCTACGGTCCTTCTAAGATTTAGGCGATAGCCAGGAATGATTAGGAGAAACCCAGCATTGGACAGACTGCCTGCTTCGAGGGTTGCTCGGGGAGGGAAGGGTTATCTACCTGTGATCCAGACGAGTTAGTATGCAGGCAACATACATTTATAATTTGGTGAGTATTTACTTTGCAGATCAAATATCTTTTTAATCAATACAATTTTTTAACTAGTTTCATTCTATTCAACATTCAATTTGTAAAATTAATTAATTTTTTTATGATTATATTCAATATCTAAATCTAATTATGCATCAATGTGGTTAATGGATGTTATAATGTAGAATTTTTGCTAATTGATAGCTAAGTGTATGATAAAACTTTAAGAATTCATGTTTAAAGTATGATATTCAATAAAAATCGAGAATAGGGAGAAAAGCTAAGATACATATCATATAATCTACATAGGTAAAGAAAAAAACAGTTTCTGGCTGTAGGTCTAAAAATGAATAACAAAAAAACATCCCTATTATCATTAGTTATAGGTGCACCTATTGGTTGTTTAGGTGGATTAATAGGTTTAGGTGGAGCAGAATTTAGATTACCTTTCTTATTAAAGACGTTTAGTAAAACTGCCAAAAAAGCAGTAGCATTAAATATGTTGATTAGCCTAATCACCGTAGCATCTGCAATTTATTTTAGAATGAATAATTTTGATGTATCTCCTATTTATCCTCAAATATTATTAATGATATCACTTATAGTAGGTTCTACTACTGGTGCTTATTTTGGAATAGAATTATCAACTAAAATCTCCGATGCCTTATTTAAAAAAGTATTGTTAATTTTACTTTTGATTATGGGATTACTTCTAATTAGTGAAAGCTTCATCACATTTGGATCAATGGGAATACTATTTAGTAGTTTGTATATGATGTTAGTAGTAGCTATATTATGCGGAGTACTAATTGGGATTATTAGCAGTCTTTTAGGGGTGGCTGGTGGAGAAGTTATAATTCCTATATTAATTTTAATATTTGGAATAGATGTTAAACTAGCAGGAACTATGAGTTTAATCATCAGTTTACCTACTATGCTTGTAGGGATTACCCGACATGCTAAAAACAAAATGTATACAAAAAAATCTGAAATAAAATATTTAGTTATCCCTATGGGTGTGAGCTCAATAATCGGAGCTTCAATTGGAGCTTTTTTAGTTATATATGCTCCTTCAGAATTATTAAAAATTATATTGGGTGCATTATTAATATTCACATCTATTAAACTATTTACAGAAAAAGAAGAATAAAAAAAGTTATACTCGTTTCAAAACAGATAAAATTAACATCAATCCCAGTATTGCACTTATTATAAATCCAATAATTCCTAAAAATGGAAAACCTAAAATTAATATTCCTTTATCGGTTTGCATTATCAGGGATGATCCAATTAAAAGTGCAGAGAGAATCAAAGCGATTGAGATCTTATTACTTATTCTATCTAAATCTTTGTGTTCAATTTCAATCTGTATTTTCCCTTCTTCTAACCTATAAAGTGTTTTAGTAAATGTACGTGGCACAATTTTTAATAGATGTTCAAATTCAAATAAGTTATCCTTTATAAAATCTATCAGCTTGAAAGGGGTAAGTTTTTCATGTAAAATCTTACGGGCCATGGGTTGTAATATTTTGGTGGTATTAAATTGAGGATCCAGTCTTTGACCTGTTTCTTCTAACATGGCTATTCCCCTTGCTAAGAGAACAAATTCACTAGGTAGGGAAATATGGTACTTACGCATGATATTAATCATAGAATTCATACCTCCCTGAACTTCTGTTAACTCGGATCCGTAATATTTGTACATTAAATCATTTAATTCAGTTTTTAAGGAAGAGGTATCCATAGCAGCATCAATAATTCCCATATAAATTAATTGGTTAATAATTCCTTTAACACTATTTTCAATAAAGTAAATAAAAAGTTCTGCCAAGTTTTCTCTGAATTCTTTATCCAATATACCCATCATTCCATAATCAAGGAAACATATGACGTTATCTTCTAAAACATAAATATTGGCCGGATGGGGATCTGCGTGGAAGAATCCATGCAACATTATCTGTTTAAAGTAAGATTCAACTCCTCTTCTAGCCAGTAATTTTCTATCAAATCCTTTACTATCTTTAATAACATTTGAAATTTTCTCGCCTTCTATCAGTTCCATGGTGAGAACTTTAAAAGTAGAATAATCATGATAAGTTTTAGGTACATAGATGCTGTCGTCGTCTTTAAAAATATCCTCAAAGCGTTTAATGTTTCTAAATTCCTGTTCATAATCGATTTCTTTTAAAATAGATCTTTCAAATTCATCAACAATTCCTGGAAGGTTATAATTACGTGCGGATGGGATGTAATTATCTATTCTAATAGCTAAAAATCGCATTATGGCAAGATCTGATTTTATGAGTTTTTTTACGCCAGGTTTTTGAACTTTAACAGCTACTTTTTCCCCACTTTTAAGTACTGCTTGATGTACTTGACCAATAGATGCGGATCCGAGTGGTTCTTCATTAAACTCTTTAAAAACAGTGTTAATTGGCTTTTTTAATTCTTTTTCAACAATTTTTTTAATGGTATCAAAGTCTAAAGCAGGGTTATCATCTTGCAGCTTAGTTAATTCACTGGCTATTGTCCTTCCAACTAAATCCGGCCGGGTGCTTAATGTCTGCCCCAGTTTTATATAAGTAGTTCCTAATTCCTGGAAAACCATCCTCACTCTTATGGGGAAAGATTCATCTAATTCTTCCAGTGACTCATATTCATTCGATGGGTTGATAAAAGGTATTTTATGTTTAAGCTTTATTTTTTCTGAGACATACCCAAATTCGTATTTGCTCAAGACTTTGAGTATTTCATTCACCCGATTTAAATGGGGGTTGCTGCTTTTGCGAAAGTTCATAAAAATAGTAAGTTTCAAATATTATATAATTTTCTGCTTTATTTTATTAAAAAAGATAAGATTTAGGAAATTAAATTAATCTAATTTTAGGTTTTTTTTAAATTCTACATATTCTACTATTACTCCATCGGGATGTTGAACTCTCATATTCATGCCAGTAGGCACTTCACGGGGTTCACTTAGAATAATGGTGTTATCAACACCTATTTTCTTTCTAAATTCGTTAATAGAATCTACTAAAAATGTTAAAGACGTTTCTTTAAAAGGTTTTAAATCATCTTCAGAACCAGCAATTAATAATATTGGTCCAACCACAGCTAATTCAAGACCCGCTGGATGTTCAATAATCATTTTACATTTTTTATCAAATAGATTTTCATAGTATTTTATAGAAGTATACAAATCGGAAGAATCAATATAAATTCTGCTTAAAACTTTTAGTATTTCCATTCACCCACCTGCAAATAAGATGTTTGTTGTATATTTTGTAGGTACGTTATTGAGTTAGCCTAGTATTCTATGATTTCATTAGATATATATATTTCATTAAATTTATTTCTCAGGCATTAATTTTTCAAAATCCTCAAATTGCTCACTAATCCAGTGATAAATGGTTCTTCTGGAAATAATCTTCTGCATTCTATTTAATCTACTTTTTCTATCTGCAGAACTCATTGTTATGGCTTCATAAAAAGCATCTGCAGTTTCTTTGATATCAAATGGATTCACAGAGATGACATGTTCTTTCAATTCTTCATAACAACCAGCATTTTCTGATAAAATCAAGGAACCATCACATTCATTGACGGTTGATGCTTCTTTGGGTACAATATTCATACCATCAGCAATGGGATTCACAATCAAACAGTCATAGTTTTTAAAAGCAGCTACCACTAAATTGTAATCCGCTTTAAATATACACTCGACAGGCTTCCAATCGGCAGTAGCATATTTTTGATTAATTTCGTGAATGGCTTGCTGAATTTGGTTGTAATATTCTTTGTATTCACTAATTTGCTGACGGGTTGGCTTGCCTGTAGATAAAAACTTCACTTTCCCCTGGTATTCTGGATGATTTTTTAAAAACAGATCGTATGCTTTAAAACCTCTTATAATATTTTTACTTAAATCAGCTCGATCGGTTCTATAAATTAAAAAATTCTCCCCTTTAATATCTTTGACTAGTTTTTCTCTTGCAGCTACATCTTTGGAATTTGCCATTTGGGTTATATTATTGTAATCTACGGAAATAGGGTAACTTTTCACATATGTACAAATTCCATTGTGCCATATGGTTCCTTTATCATAATTGACTTTGTCTACAAATTCTTCACAGCATTGAATAAAATTAGTAACATAACGGGGAATATGGAATCCTAAGATATTATTGGATAACATACCTTCAATTATGGCTTTCCTCATATATTCTGGTATTATGTGGAAATATTCTGATTGAGGCCAGGGAATATGTATGAATTGGCTTAAAAAAATATCCCCTAATTTTTCACGAATAAAAGAAGGACATAAATAAAGATGATAATCTTGAAGCATTATTAATGGATCTTTATGATTCCGTTTACTTTCTTCAATTACTTTTTCAGCAAATTTTTTATTGAGGTACACGTAACCATTTTTCCAGGCGCTATGTATGTCCTCATCAATATTAGGAGTGTAAGGATTGTCCCACATATAATGCTGGACAAACCATAAAAGGGGATTGCTTATAACACTGTAATAGTCTTCATATTGGTCACGATTAACTACTACAAAGGGTACCCAGAATTTTGTATCTTTTTCAGGAATAGGTACTCTATTATCTGGAAACTGCCGGGCAACTTCAGCATCGGCCAGTGTCATGGCACTGGCGATCCATGTGCCATTCAATGCTTCCATCAATGGTAAAAGAGTAGAAACAAGGCCTCCTGCACCTCTTTTCATTTTAAATTCATTTTCTTTTTTATAAAATTCAATAGGCCCTCTATTAGAGACCACTATCAAATTTTTATCCTCTAAAAAATTTAAAATTTTCTTTTGCTGGGGATAATTCATTAATTTACACCTTCATCATGCTAGTTCAATCATAGATTTAACAGATTCAGCTAACTTTTGTAATTTATCTGCAGATTCAGATTCCAAATACACTCTTATTATTGGTTCAAATCGAGAAGGCCTTATCAAAATCATAGAATCATTCAAATCAACCCTTATACCATCTGTAGTGTTTATTTCATATTTTGATTCAAATTGATCTTTGAAAATATCAATTACTGGAGTTTTTTTCTCATGTTCACAATCTATGGTAAAAACAATTCTATTATATTCTTCTATTTCATTTGCCAGATTAGATAGAGTAGTATTTTTTTGGGCCAGTATTTCAAGCATTTTAACTACGCTGAAGATGGCATCAAAACAAACCTGAAATTCTGAGAAAACGTACATACCAGGTTCGTCACCACCAAATATTGCATTATTTTCAGCAATTTCACTTAAAACTTGATTAACAGATGTTTTAATAATTTTGCCTTTCTGGAGAACAATATCATCTAAAGACTTGGAAACAACTACTGATGAAACAATAATACTGCCTGGATTTTGTTCTAAAATATATTTGCTGAATATGGCTAAAATGGTCTGATCCTTAATTCGGTTTCCTTTTTCATCAATAAAAACAACCATATCTAAATCGTTATCAAATATTATCCCCATATCCGCACCCACAGCAGTGGTTACCTCTGAAACCAGAGAAATTCTTTGAGGATTGGGTTCGGGATAAATTTTAGCAGGGGAAGTATCTTTACAACCAATAATAATATTTTGACACCCTACATCACTCAGTATCTGAGATGCAAATGGTTTCTCCAGACTTTCTTCACAATCAATGACAATTAAAAATCCTTTATCTTTTATTAGATTAATGGGTGTATTTTTAAGAATAGATTTTAAATACTGATCTTGATGGTTAGTGGCATATTTTAAATGACCTATCTTATCCCAGGGTACTTTTTCGGCGTGTCTTTGTTCTAAAGGGATTTCATGATCGCTGAAAATTTTGATATTAATGTCTTCTGGTCTTAAATGTGATCTAGAAACAGTAATCATCACCGAGGCGTCAAATATCTTTAAATTAAAATGAATAAGGGGTAGGGGAACTATCCCCAGATCAATTACATTTATCCCTGCAGACATAAGTCCAGTAGTTAAACTTCTTTTTATCATTTGGGATGGAGTATGGGAATCTCTCCCAACCAGCACATTCTGATCAGAGCCCAGGTAGTTACCTACAATGGTTCCTAAATGTGACGCGAATTTATTGGTGATTTCAGTATTAACTACGCCTCTAATATCTTGCACATATTTTGACACTTGAAACCGCCCTTTTTCTCAAATCACCGAAATTAATTTCAAATTTTATAGTTATAATGGAAAATTCGAGTCAACATGTGATTCTGGTAAAATTTTTACTTTGTTGGTAATGGAACGATTGGAACTAATTAAACTGGATGGCCCTACATGCACTGAATTGCCAAGAAGAGCTCCTTTTTCAATTACACAACCTGAATCTAAAATACATTCTGAATCAATTATACAATTTTTAAGATGTGAATTTGAATTTATAATGCTTTTTGAAAATATCACAGAGCCTTCAATTGTTGTATTCTCTTTTATAGTTACATTATCCCCAATAACGGTGTTTCTCCCAATAACAGAATTTTGTTCTATGATTGAGTCATTTCCAATAACTACTGGACCAATTATTCTCACTTTATCCTTAATTTCAACATTATCTCCGACCCATATGTCTCCAAACTTCCCCACACTTTCTTTTAATATTTTACCATTAGGTCGGGGTGTTATTTTTTTATTAAGCACATCATGGTTGGCATTTAAAAATGAATCTGGTCTTCCTACGTCATTCCAATACCCCTCTGATATATAACCATAAATACCTGCTTTTGCATTTATAAGTTCTGGAAATACGTCATTTGAAAAATCAACAGCTCCTTGGGAAGTATCAATATAATCCATTATTTCTGGTTCAAAAATATATGTTCCAGTATTCGCAATCTTACTGAAAACATCTGAATGTGATGGTTTTTCTAAAAATTTAATTATTTCATTGTCTTGACTTAATACGGCAATTCCAAAATGAGATGGGTCATTAACAGGTTTAAGAATCATAGTGGCTAATGCTTTTTTCTTTTTATGAAATTTCAATATTTCATCAAAATCTACGTCAATTAGCACATCTCCACTTAAAACAAAAAAGGTATCATCAATATATTTCTGGGCCAGGGCCACTCCTCCCGCGGTGCCCAAAGGTTTTTTTTCTATTGAGAATTTAGCATTAAAATTAGGATGGTTCTTTTTCAAGAGTTTTTTGATGTGGGTTCTTAAATAGTTTAAAGTAACCACTATGTCATTATGTCCATGAATTTTAAGTTTTTTAAGAATATATTCAATCATGGGCCTATTTGCCACAGGAATTAAGGGCTTTGGTCTGCTTAGAGTTAATGGTTGTATTCGAGTTCCCTTTCCCCCGGCCATAATAACAGCCTTAATCATAGGTATTAATATATGAAGTTCACATCTAATAAGTTTTTCTTAAAAAATAGTTTTCCCGTCTTTATTTGCTTATTTAAACTTTAAAAAGAACTTTATCAATCTAAGAGCCATCTGAAAAATTTAAGAACTTCCTTTACATCACACACAAAAAACTGCGCACCATTTTTAACATAAATGGGTATTTCATTGGACAGAACTATTATGCTGGCACTTTTTATTTTTTTCTGATTTTCTAATTTTTTAAGTTCTTTAAAGGCGTCTAAATCTGTGATATCGTCCCCCAAATAAATTATTTTTTTTAAATTATATTTATCTACGATTTCATGGATAATGACTCCTTTATCGTAACCCACAGGGGGTTTTAATTCTACAATTTTCCGTCCTTCATTTATCTGCAGCTTTTTTGATTCAGGAACTTTTTCAATTGAATCTAATATCTTGTTTCGAATTATTTCTGAGCCATCACATTTACGATAATGAATAGAATAGCAGATACCTTTATCCTCAAATAATAAACCTTCAATAGCACATAAGTCTTTGTTTATTTTACTTGCTGTTTTATTAATAGATGAGAGATAATTTTCTACATCCGGAGCCACAAAGTATTCGCCGTCTGAAAAATATTCCAGACCATGGTTTCCTACATATAAAATATCTTCGATTCCTACCATGGATCGGGCGTCTTTTAGAGATCTACCACTTATAACGGCCAGTAAATTAAATCTTTCTTTCAATTTTATTAATTTATTTCTCATGGATGGTGTAATTAATGCTTTTTTTGGATTATTAGTTATTTCACTGATAGTACCATCTATGTCTGTAATTATGGCGGTTGAAATATCATTTTTAAACTCAGCCAATAAATTTAAATTATCAAAAAGATATTTTGGTTTCAAATCTTCCATAAAAATCACATCAGTATATTATTGCTGCAGAAAGGTCAAGATGAACGCTGGAATTTATTCTTGATTGGAATTTAAAGATTCAATTGCTTTTTTCAAGATATTGTTTCACGTTATTGATTATTTTATAGGGGTCATCTGCCACCACTGTGCTTCCAAATAATTCCATCCCCCCCATATCTACAGTGGGCCTGAAAATGTTTCCACGGTCAACGATTTTAATTAAGTATGGAAAATTATATTCTCCATCCATGGGGGGACAATAAATGGCTAGGTTAAAGCTGTGAATTCTCATAATGTCTATAAAACACCTTAATATTCCATATATGGTTTGTTTGATATTCAAATCTTTATGGGGTGCTTTTGAAGCTAAAATCATAATCTCTTTTTCTTTTATGGGGGTGATGCTAGCATATACTCTAACGTCTTTGAGGGAAAATCCCAATCCTAAAATACTGTGGATCTTAAATATATCATGGAAATAATCACTGCCATTTTCTTTTTGATATTTTGAACTAATTTTTCGCATGGATTCCATTTTAGCATAAGCTTTATCTTTACTCATCAAAATCTGCGCATGACCATGCACTTGAGATGCTCCCGCTTTATATAAACAATTCCAAACAAAAAAAGGAAATTTATAATCTTGGTTTTGAGCATATGCTTCTTTAAACCAGGTGAAAGCAGTATCTATAACATCTGATAATTCTTCTAAATTAAATTTAAGGGGGTTGTGATTTTTAAATATAACTAAACTACTCCAAAGATCATATTTTGCTAAATTAGATGCAGTAATTGAATTTTTTCCCTTAATCCTACCATTACTACTTAATGAAACTTTTTTAAAAATATCCTGGGGGGTGCATTTTTCCGCATTACAAAAATCACAATTGGTTTTAGAATCATTAATTAAAATAGAAATCTGTTTTTGATCATCTTCGAAACTTTTATCTCCTGAGATCGGTCGTGAAGTGCGGATATAATTAAAAAGAGCGCTTTCATAAGTCCAATTATTAAATGTTTTGATTATTTTCTGTTTTTCAATTCTATTTATAACATTGCCTGGATTTTCTAGGAGATGGCCATATTCATCTTTTCTACCAAACTGATTAATTACTTTGTTTTTAAGATCAGGAGGAATAACCATAAATCCTTCTCCAGATGATACTGTGAAAATTCTATGGAAAAGATGATATGATTCTTCATCAGTAATTTTAAGATATTTTATTTTATTTTCCAATTCCATAATGGATGTCATAAACACACCATTCCATATTATTATTTTAACTTCAAAATATTTATAAATGAATAGTGAGTATGGTGCTAAAATGATCCTTTGAAACTCGGTATTTTAATTCAAGATAATAAAATTAGAAATCAGTTATTTAGATAAATTTAAGATATTTGATCTTCATGGGCTTAAAGAAGGATATGGTGAATGCATTCAAAATTTTTCTAATATTCTGCTATAAACTTCTTTTAGTTTCCCATCTGAACGGCTGTGAATCATTTTTAAGATCAGCTCTGGAGTACTGCGTGCAAGATAATTCATTCGAGGAGTTCTATCTACAATTAAATTGTAATTTTCATCCAGGCCCTTAGCTTCAATCCCATCAACCCTAACTTCGGCGTATTTCATTATCTCCCGTGCCATGTGAGTAACAATCACAGCATAAGACTTAGAATCTTTAATGAACTCAATAAAACTGGAAATTATTTTCACTGCGGCTTCTAATTCAGTAATGGCTTCAAGTTCATCTAAAAGGATTAATTTTTGAGTATCGGTTGTGGCTATTGGTGCAAAAGTTCTCAAGAATGATTCAAATGCACCGGCATCTAGTGACCTTTTCTTGGAGAAGAAATAAATTTCGTCCAATAATTTTATTTGAGCATTTTGTGCACATACAGGCAAACCCATCTGAGCCATAATAGAAATTTGAGCCATTGTTTCCAGAAGTGTAGTTTTTCCTCCACTATTTGCACCAGTTAGAATGGCTACGTTTTCTTCATCAGTTAAATTATAATCCACCCTCTGAATATTTTCTTCATTTTCTAGTGCCAGATCAAGATGGAGGGCTTGTTTTAAAGTAAAATTATTGGAAATTTCTGGAGGTTCTAATTTATAGTAATGAGCAAAACAACCCATTGCAAATTCATAATCAAATTCAAGGGCTTCTTTAATTTCATTATCCACTGATTTCCTTAAATCGGAAAGCCTTTTAGCTGCTTTAACTTTATTATCAAAATCAACAATCTGCCTATTTGAAAGCTCCCTTTTTTTTATTCTTTCCAGTTCTTGCTGGTCAATTTCAAGTGGATATGTGCGGATGAATGGATCAAATTCTGTGCCTGTTTGGGATTTGATTGTTTCCCTTGATTTACCAATAATATCATCAAATATTTTTTCAATCTTATCTGTCATTCCCTGATTTAATAAAGCAAGAACTTCATTTCCATTAAGATCAACATTTTGAATGGTATTTTTTATCTCTTCATCAGCCACTAACTTCGCAGATTCAACAACTTTATCAAAATCAACTTCCCGGGCCTTAAATTCTTTTAGTTCAGAGATTATGGTTAGAACTTCGTCCATAACTGTTTTTGTACCGGTGATTTTTCTAAGTTCCAGGACTTGTTTAAATATATCTTCGTTATCAAAAAAATAGATTAAAACTTTTTCAGGAACTATCTCTAATTCTTCTGCCTCTTTATTAACCATTATAAGATTACTAGCATCTTCAAAGTCTATTTCTCCTGAAGAATATACATATATAACTAATTCATATTCCTGAATCTCTCCTGCTTCTTGAGCAGTAATAAGGGGATAATACTTGTTCAAGCCTAAATCCAGCAGATAATTATAATCTTCCTTATTTTCCACTAAAATCGCTTTAGATGCATCAAAATGTGGTTTTTTTTCCTGGGGGGTATTTAGGTTTCGTAGTAACTTTTTAACATTTTTTATGGGCAAATTGGAAACCATTTCTTTAGATTCCATTACAAAATTAAGATTGGATTGAATTTTTTCCATATCTTTAGAAGGAGATAAAAGTAAAATCTTATTCCTGGCATGGGTAGTATGAGTATATTTAATTATCTTTTCCAGTATTTCTTCATAAATCTGCAAGGTTCTTTCTGTTTTTAAAAACTGCTGTGTGGGATTACCTAACAACTCATTCATGATCTCAATAGCCTTTCTTTGACTAACTCCGTCAATACTGGAAATCTTATCCACTTCACAATTTTTAACTATTTTAAATAGTTCTTTTTCACCACCCAGTTGAGATATTATCTTCTGGGCCATATGATCTCCTACCCCTTTAACTGTGGTAAGGTCAATTTCTTTGTCCATACTTTTGCCTGGAATTAATCTTTCAGATGTATTTATTGATGAATGATTTAATGTTATTGGATAAGACATTAAATAGACTTATTTTTTATCATGGTATTTATAAAAATTCCGAGAGTGTGTGAAAAGAAATAATCCACTTCCATTAATTTACAACTTCACTCCAAAATATTGGATATTTAGATATTCCATAAACTTAATTACGGCTTTTCAATACCTTTCATAAAATTATAAGATGTAATGCCACCTAAAGATATTTTTTTAATGTCTTTTTTTATTTTTTCAACTTTTTTATTATTTTTTGAGTTTTGGATGGCTTTTTCGTAGAAATAACCCATTTTTTCCACGTAACGTTCTCCTCGCCATCTCCCGTCAATTGCTATATTTTTAATTCCATTGTTCATCATTGCCGGGACATAATTCACCAGACAAGTTTCTACAGAATTTAATATAATGCTCTGACAATCTGAGGAAATTTTCAAAGGAAAAACACGTTCACGTTCATCTTTGATCCCCCAAAATCTCTCCAAACATGATTTTTCTGGACTAAATTCTGAGAAATACGTTTTAGAAATTAAATCTGGAGAAATTAGGCAGTTTTCACTAATAATTGATTCCATATTTCCTTGAACAAGTATTTCTATTTCTGAATTAGAGGATAAATGATTTGATTTTTGATAATGGATTATATTATTAATTTCTTTCCAGGATAATTCTGGAGATAATGTGATCAGTGAAAAAAGAGGGGATAATGTGGCTATGGTACGGTGGTTCCAGACATTAAGAGCATAGGATCCATACAATCTGGTTTCATCAAAGCTCTTTTTAATGAAATTTCCAGCACCTATGTTGCCCACCATAAGATCCAGACCAGTGGGATAATCTTTTTTAATCTTTTTTAAAAAGTCTAAAAGATAATTTCTAGTAATATTGGGCCATTTCCAAACTAAATGGGAATTGGATTGAGAACATAATTCAATAGCTTCATCTAGAATAGCATTAACATATTCGAAGTCAAAATCATACTTTGAGTTGGGATCACTGCATTTGGAAAGTAGCTTTTCAGGGGCTAAAAGAGGAATATCCAGATAAATACGATCAAAACCTGTTTTTATCGCAGACTTTAAACTGGGAATATCATTTACATACACTGATAAATTGATCGAGCTTTGGCTTGATTTAGAAGCGTTTTTAAATGGTCCATTTTGTTTTTGGCCATGGTAATGTAGACCTTTCTTCAATTCATTTAATTTTAGCTGGGCTGAATCAATTTTTTTTAGAGAGGGGGTGTAACTTTCAATAACTTTTTTTTCCAAATCTTCTATTAATTCTCTTCTAAGTTGATTCAATTCTTTAATGGGTAGAAAAAGAGTTTCATCATATTCAATATCTGAAATTTTCCCCTTAAATGGTTTATCCCCCATTTTAAGCAATTGTTTTTGAATATTTTTGTTGGATAGTGGGCGAGTTTTTGCTGGTTCCATAGATGTTTTACCCACAACCTCGCTGATTACAACTTTCCCCCCATGTGTTTGTATTTGGCCTTTAAGGTGGGGATAATTATTTGCATCTAATTTAAAGAATAAATCAACTGCTAAATTAGGCAAATCAATGGGCTGGTGGTTTTTATAAAGGAGAGATAAGTCCTTTTTACGGGTTAAAAAAACCCTTGACGGTACTGTAACTGGTTTTTTCAAGGATAAAAACATATCTTTTCCTTTTATAAATGGGGGTTTTTCAATATCCATACCAATGGGTGCTTCATTGTTAGAAGGAACAAAAAAAAGCCCATCTCCTTTTCCTGGTTTTATAATTGATTTTAAATGAATGACGCCTTCTCGTTTTTTTGGATTATACTTTTTAAGATTTCCAATAAACAAACCCCGATGACCGGGTTTGTCCCGACCCATTAATTTTTCCCTCATGGATTTAAATAAGTATCCTGATGTGAATCCTCTATTAAATCCTAATTTAAGGACCTCCATATCATAATCATTATTTAAATGATTTGTACCTGAACCAATTTTATCTAATGCTTGACGGTAAATACTTACTGCGGTTTTCACATATTCTGGAGAACGCATCCTACCTTCTATTTTCAAACTACTAATTTTAGAATTAACTAGTTCTCTTAGATGAGGATAAAGACACAGATCTTTAGGAGAAAGAATATATTTTTCTTTAAGAGGTAATGCCTGGATTTTTATGGGTCGGCCATATTCATCCAGGTTACTAGTTATTATGGTGTAGGGTTTTCGGCATGGCTGAGCACACATACCACGATTTCCACTTCTACCCCCAATAAATGATGATAAAAGGCACTGCCCAGAATAGGAATAACACAAAGCCCCGTGGAGAAATATTTCCAGTTCCAATCTACTATTTTTGGTCATGGAGTTTACTTCATCCATACTCAGCTCTCTAGATAGCACAACTCTGCTGAAACCATTTTCTTCAAGCCATTCTAGACTGTCATTATTATGAATGGTCATCTGTGTTGAACCATGCAAATCCATATCTGGAAAAATTTCCTTTATGATATGCGATAATCCCAGATCTTGGACTAAAACACCATCCACACCCATACTATATAGTTTGAATACATACTCTGCAGCAGATGATAACTCCCTCTCTTTAATAAGAGTATTCACAGTAACATATACTTTGACTCCTCTTAAATGAGCATACTGAATGGCAGATTCTATTTCAAAAACACTGAAATTATCTGCAAATTGCCGAGCCCCAAATTTTTTTCCAGATAAATAAACTGCATCCGCACCGGCAGATATAGCCTCTTTTAAAGCATCAGGAGATCCTGCAGGGGCTAAAAGTTCAGGTAATTTAATCAATATTCTTTCCTCCAGATTATATCACTTAGATGGTCATAAAAAAGATATATTATTTATTCAAATACAAAATAAAAAAAGATTATATGGGTCGACATTTAAAAATTAGAACCTTATTTTATCTCTGCCAGCATTTCAGATACAATTTTCAGAAATTTTTCTACAATAATCCTGTTTTTTTCTTCACTTTTCATTAATTTTTCTTCTGAAAGTTTTCGATGTATGGCCAGGGCATAGATATCTGCCAGTCTTTCGGTAAGTAAAAGATCTTGATCTGTATAAGAATGATCTGCATTGGCCAGGGCAATTTGGCCCACTAATTCATCATTTGCTATGGCGGGGGCAGATAAGAAATTTTTAATAGCTATATGACCTTCAGGAGTTCCTTTAGATCTTTCATCTGCTGATGGATCATTAGTTAATATTGATTTTTTATTATCTAAAACCCAACCCCAAAGTCCTCCTACGTCATTGAAATCAAATTCGGTTTTAAAAACATTTTCTACATGACACTTGGACCAAACGGTCTTAGTGAGGCTGAAATTAACGAGGTTTTTTGTGCCAGGTTCAGTATAACCTACAAAACAGAATTCACTTCCAGTTAATTCTTTAGCATATCCTAAGACTTGTTTGGAAATATCTTCCAGGGATATTGCACCTAAAAGTCTTTGAGATAAATCTGCAAGAGCATTACTGTTTTTAATTTCTAATGAAAGTGCTTTTTTTGTTTTTTTAAGAGCAGTAATGTCTCTTAAAAGCCCAGTAACTCCAATTATTTCTCCATCTGCATTTTTAAGGGGTGAAACAGATGTCTGGAAATAAAAACTGCTTTCATTAATCTGGGTTGACCAGTCATAAACAACATTTTCCCCATTCAAAGCTTTTTGATTAGCTTCATGATGTGCACGGGTGGATACTCCTAATTGTTCAAACGGATTTTTTCCTATAAAATCCTCTGCATTAAATCCATAGCGTTTTAATTGAGGTTCAGAAACCATAGTACATTTTTCATCAAGATCGAGCGTAAAGAGAATATCATTAATTGAATTAAGAGTTATCCTATATCTTTCTTCACTTTCTTTAAGTTTAGTTTCCAGATCATGTTTATAAAGAGCAATTTCGATTACACTGTGCAGTTCCCTATCTTCAAATGGTTTAATAATATATCCAAAAGGACCTGTTACCTTGGCTCTTTTAAGAGTTTTTTCATCAGAATAAGCAGTGAGGTAAACTACCGGAATTTTAAATTTTTCCACAATCTGCGCTGCTGCTTCAATACCGTCCATTTTCCCTTTTAAAACAATATCCATCAAAATAATCTCTGGTGAAGTTTTTTCAGCCATTTCAATGGCTTTTTCGCCTGATGAAACTGTAGCGGTTACTTCATATCCCAGGCCAACCAATCTTTGACCAATATCAATTGCTACAATACTTTCATCTTCTACTACCATGACCTTAATTTTAGACATAGTTCACCTCTTTAATTTCCACGAATAAAGTAAGTAAATATTTGGATGAATACATTATTATAAATATCCCTAATCTGTACTAAACTATAATTGGTTTCGAGCTAATTCATTATTTTCATAACTCATTAGAAAAACTATTATGTGCTGAGGTTGAATTGTTGTTTATGTACATATGTTTGGAAGGTATTGATGGTGCTGGAAAATCCACTCAAGTAGAACTTCTCAAAGAATGGTTAGATGAGATGGGGCATGATGTGGAGCGGATTGTTGAACCCACATCATCAGAAGTAGGAATTCTGATTCGAAAGATGCTGAAAAATCCTAAAGCTACTCATTCCGATTTTCAAAAAACACTAGGCCTCCTTTTTGCTGCAGACAGAATGATTTTAAAGGAAACAATAGAGAAAGCAGAAACTGAAAATAAAATTATTATAAGTGATCGCTGCTTTTATTCAAGTATGGCTTATCAAAACCCCTTAAGTTGGATTGGGGAAATTAATAAATATGCAAAAAAACCAGATCTGGTTGTTTTATTGGACTTGGATGTTAAAACAGCAGTTTCACGCTGCCAGGGAACTGATGAATTTGAGAAAAAATCCTTTTTAACAAAAGTGAAAAAAAATTATTTGAATATTGCAAAAAAGGAAGATTTTTTTGTAATAAATGCAAACAATGGTGTTAACCTGGTTCATAGGGATATTAAAAAGATTATTGCCCCTCATTTAGGTATTTGTATGGATAATATTCTTTAATATAAATTCAAAAAAATAAATTTTATTTTTTTTCAAATTTATTAATGCGTTGATTCAACTCTTTCACTAAATAATCTCTAATTTCTTCCAGTACAGTAATCTCACCTTTAATCACTGGCCCATAATCCGTGTGAACTAATTCGACTTCATATTGGTTTATTATGTTCGCCATATCTCTTTCAGTTACTCCAGGGGGAATTCTCATTTCATACAACATTTTATCACCACATATGAAACATTTTTTACATTTTTGGGAAGATTAATTTCTTAGTTTATATTTGAAGATATTTTTTTATTTATTAGCCATATATTCTCGAACAGGCTTTAATATATCTACCAGGTACTCTGTCACGGTATTTTTAAGGTCAAGAGGATGTAATTTTTCTTGAGAGTACATATCTAATAATTCTTTATAATTTAGTTCCAGATTACCCCCAAACTTTTCAGGTCTTTTAATAACCATCTGCTC
This sequence comes from Methanobacterium alcaliphilum, assembly GCF_023227715.1. Lineage (NCBI taxonomy): Archaea > Methanobacteriati > Methanobacteriota > Methanobacteria > Methanobacteriales > Methanobacteriaceae > Methanobacterium > Methanobacterium alcaliphilum. Next base: position 71,052 of record NZ_JALKIF010000013.1, on the reverse strand, counting down.
TTGTCTGGTAAATATAAAATGTTTTGCTATTTCTAAAATAGGATTACCATCAATTTCTCCTGCAGGACAGTAACTCTTTTTAATCTTTTGCTTTATTTCTTCAGGAGAATCATCAATAGCTATGAAATTACCTTTGCTGGAGGACATCTTTTCAGAACCATCTGTACCATGGAGTAAAGGCGTATGAATACAAACTGGGGATTCAAAACCAATTCGGGGAAGATTTTCACGGGCTAACATGTGTATTTTCCGCTGCTCCATACCACCTAAGGCTAGGTCAGCTTCTAAAAATACCATGTCCACTACTTGCATTAAAGGATAAATAACTTCCGCTACCTTATGGTCCTCAGCGTCCCGTGTAATTTGGGCCATACTCCTTTTGGCTCGCACCAGCGTGGTTAAAAGGGCTAATTTGTAAACATGGGTAGTGTAATCTTCTCTGGTTTGAAAACTGGATCCCAATATGAATTCAGTATTTGTGGGGGAAAGTCCTAGAGCAAGGAAACATTTTTTATTATATTCCGCCATATCTTTTATTTCTTCTAAACTGCCTTTTCCATTTAAATAAGCGTGATAATCGGCTAAAAGAATTTTAATTTTAAAACCCGCTTTTTGAAGATCTATCAACTTCATAACAGTAATGGCATGCCCCATATGGATTTTTCCAGATGGTTCATATCCAATATATGCTACTGGTTGGTCTTTTTGGAGTTTTTCTTCCAATTCATTGTCGGTAATTACTTCCAGGGTGCCTTGAATAATTAATTCCATCTTTGTTTGTAAATCCATTCTTTCACCGTTTTTAGAATGTGAAAACTTGTAAGTTTTATTAATTGATTGTTATTTAAATTATGGTTTATTTGGGAGGCTTATTCCATTGATATGCAATACCTTCCGGCTTTTTATTCAGTGATTATATAAATTTCATTATTTAATTCAATAACTGAAACCTCATCCCCAATTTCCAAATCTTTCATCCGAGGCTTTATCTCCAGATCAATAGGTTGAAATGTTTCAGGATGTAAAATCTGAATTTCTTGTGGTGATTTTGAGGTCACGGTTGTTTTCTGTATATCTTCAGATTTTTTCAAGGTTTCAATATTATCATATTCTTTCCAGAGGATGCTGAGCCGGGTTAGTTGAGAAAGGTCCATAACACTAATTTTCCGCGAATCAATAGCAACTACTCGGCAGGTTTTGTTTTCATATATTACAAAATCCCCAATTTCAAATTCTGGGAGTCTAAGAGACATCCATGTTCGATAAAGTCCTTTTCCCGTGGACTTGTCCTGTCCCATCAGGCGGGGTGATTCCTTCACTGTCCCACCTAAAACTTCTCTAAGGGCACTTATGACTTTTTTAGCTGATTTTTGGGACCCAATATAATAATCTATGCCTTCTTTCATCTCGGATCTTTGAGCAAGATATGCCAACCTATTTTTTTCCCACAAACGTTCTAAAACATCATTAATAGTTTCATCAGCAGATCTTATTTCTTCTGGCGTTAAAGGCCTATTAGTTGCTCGTAGTTGAATAACTGCTTCATAATATCCGGCTATGAATTTACTACAATCTGGGCAAACTGTTTTTTTCAATTTAACAGAAGAATGATATTCTTGATGGATTGATTTTCCCAGAACGTTCCCATCTACTTTTATTATGCACTGGGCACTTGAACCTTTTATTTGAAGTATTTCCAGGTCAATTTCCACGTCTTCACTTATTTCATCTATTTTTATATGGTCTTCCAGGGCCCTATAAATAATTTCTTCTTCAGGAATCCCCATTTCTCTCCATTTACCTTCTTTTAGATTAGATGCACAGTGAGCGCAAGTGGTAACTTCTATATTTTCTGCTATGGAAATAAGATTAAAATCTTTTAAAAAACAGTCTATACATAGTCCTTCCCACATCTCCTTTTCTGAACTTCCGCATTGAGGACAAAACATACTATAATTACCTGAAAAATTGTTTTTAATTTAAAAAATGATATTCTTATAACTTATATTTAAAATGAAATATTTGGCTTCTGTAGTGAACTTTTTTAATCTAATGTGATAATGGAGTTCGATTTATCAGAATGCCATAATAAATTAAAAGAATCTAAAACTTTATAATGTTTTAAGAGGAGCTTTTGCACCACATGCCTCACATTTAAGGAGGAATATCCTGTCTTCTCGTATAATTCGAGTATCTGGGCGGTTACATTCATGGCACATGACGAATTTCTGCACATAATCGTCAATTCTTTCATTTATTAAAAAGTGGGTGAATTTACCTTGCATGATGGCCCTTCCACCTTCTAAATTTCCGGCAGTACCTAATTCTCTTAATAAGAACTTCAAGAGGTGCTGAGGGTCTCGGTTTAGAGCATCTGCAATTTCTCTAAAATTTTGGATAAAAGTTCTGTTTCCTTGAATTACGGAGTAAGCTTTAGGTACGCTGAAACGCTTGGTTTCAAATACTTCTGGGGGCAATTGTTCAATAGCCCGATCTAATAATTTATTGTAATCTGTCATAATTAATACCTCCAAACTAAGATAAATAGAAAATGGGTGGATAAATTATTGAAATAAAGTGTTCAATTAATTAATAAACTTTAATCAAGTTTTAAAATTTCAAAGAGGATTATACTACTTTTAGGTAGCCTCTGGAGGGTTCGAATATAACTCCTTTATGTTTGAGGACTTTTATAATCTCTTCCACCTTTTCTTCGCTTATATTATATCTATCTGCCATCTCAGATATAAGAATATTGGTAGGTGCTCTACCACCATATTCTTCTTCCAGTTCCTTGATAACTTCCATGAGTATACGGAATTTATCTCTTTCTGATTTGGGTGGTCTTCCTTCTACTTTATCAATATCAATTTTACCTGTCTCAGGATCATATCCTACTTGTTTTAAACAAGCCTGTGACAATTTAATAGCTTGATGGGCATCTTCAGGGTCCACTTGGGGCTTAAGTTTTATTTTAGCACTAGCTTCTGAAAGACGTATGATGGCCTCTAATTGTCTGGCAGTAATAGGTACAGGTGAGTCTTCATCAATAGAACTATTCCTCATTGATACATAAAATTCTTCTAAAACATCCATTGCTCCGTCTGTAAGTGTAGGTTGTATATTACGGCGGGCATATGCAATGTATTTTCTGAGAAGTTCTGGATCTATCTCATAAAGCATATTGTCTTCTTTATGGGTGTTTAAGATGTGCCGGGCTAAGTTCCTATCTTTTGTTTCTTCTGGTTTATCTTCCACTACAAAAATTAAATCAAAACGAGATAAAATGGTTGATGGAAGTTCTATTTGCTCAGCTATGGATTTATAACTATCAAAACGCCCAAATTTGGGGTTAGCTGCAGCTAAAACGGAACAACGTGAATTTAAGGTTGCCATTATCCCTGCTTTGGCAATACTTATGGTTTGTTGTTCCAGTGCTTCGTGAATAGCTGAACGATCTTCTTCTCTCATCTTATCTAATTCGTCAACACAGACATTCCCACGATCCCCTAATACCAGTGCACCTGCTTCTAATGACCAACCTCCAAATTCATCTCTTACTGCGGCTGCAGTAAGCCCAACTCCACTGGTACCTTTACCACTGGTATAGATACCTCTTGGGGCTAATTTAGAAACATATTTGAGCATTTGGGACTTACCAATACCTGGATCTCCTACAATAAGGATGTGGATGTCTCCTCTAAGCCTGGTTTTATCATCCAGCTCTTTTCCAGCTCCTCCAAATAGTTGAAGAGCAATAGCTTCTTTAACATCCCTATAACCATGTATGGACGGTGCTGTGGATTTGATAATCTTTTCGTAAATATGGGGATCTTGAGACAACTCCATAATAGCTGCTTCGTCTTCAGGGGATATTTGAAGTTCTTCAAACTCCTGTTCGAGATGTTCTGTATAATTACCATAAATGAAATTTTTAAAACGCCTGGTTTTCTCGTCGCGTACTGTGCGCAAAGTCCCAGTTATTCTTACTATGTCCCCGGGAGTTAAAGTATCCACAAGATCATCTTCAAGAACAACCGATATTTGACGGGGCTGTTCACCACCAGAAAGATTTTCCAGCGGTTCCTGTACTTTAACTGCTTGAGTATCTAAAAATTCAGATTCTTCCTGTAGTAAACGAAATGAACGCCCACCACAATCAGCACATAATGATGGCTCAGATATCATGTTGCTGCTTTGTTTTACTTCATGCAAACGCATGCAACCACGACACTCAAAAACAGCAGTAACTATTCTTGGTCGTATTTCATCTGTTTTACGGACGATACCATCTACTGAAATGAATTTGCCTATGAATTTACTGCGTAAAAAACGTAAAGGAATATTATTAGTTACATTTTCTAATCTAATATTTAAATCAGCATTTTTTCGTAAAGGGTCAATATTTTTTATGGCTTTTTGCGAAGCTTTAATAACTTCCTCAGGTTTTTCAATGAGAAGATCTGCTAAATCGGGATCAAACATTTCCAGATCCAAATAATCTACTATTACTGATCTTTGATCAGGATATTTCTCTAATGCTTCAAATACGTGATCTTTGTATTTTGTTGAGAAAAATTCCTCGAATTTAGCCAGTGATGTTTTTGTCTTATCTGCAGTTGTCATCGTGGATGATATGTTAATCTTGGATTATAAACTCTTTCCTAGAAAAATTAATAAGTCTCTTTGCACCATATGGTTACAGATATAAATAATTATTATTCCCACTAATTCTTCAATAACGGTGATTAAATGAAAAAATCAAGATTAAATTTATTTAGACTCACTTCCATGACCATATCTATTTTAGGGGTGCTTATATTAGTAGCAACCTTGATTATATTTGCTTATATAGGTGTGGATAAAATATCATCTGGAATATCCTCCAGTGTGGATAGTGGATCGGCATATGATGAACTGGCCACATTAAATTCAGAATATTCTGCTTTGAAAGTTGAATTCGATTCAGTAAAGTCTGATGTAAATAGGGGAAGCAATGAGAATCTGAAAAGAGAATATGTTAATGCCGAACTCGAACTGGTAAAAGCAAAATCGGCTATTGATGATGTGGAAAGTGCACTTTCAACCAATAAACCCCTGTCTGAAGTTCAAAATCGGCTAAAAGTTGCTAAAGATCAACTTCAAACTGCAAAAAAAAGCTTAAGTAATTTAAGAGGGAAGATGTAGTTTATTTTAACAGTAATGTTAAAATAACACACTATTTTTAGAATTTGTTTTTTATTTTTCTTTGAATCCTAATCCAATAATATACATTTCAGAACTGGCTTTTCTCGAAGAAGCAGGTTTGGTTGTTTTAACAATTTTGAATTCTTTTTTAAACTTTTTGATCAGTTCTTGATAACCTGGCCCCTGAAATGTTTTCATTAAAAGATTTCCCCTAAATTCCATTATATTTTTAGCTATTTTAATAACATTTTCTGCTAAATCCATAGAACGGAGTTGGTCAATATCTTTAATACCTGAAAGGGAAGGTGCAGCATCACAAATAATCACATTGGCTCGCCCACCTATTTTTTCCATTATTTTATCTTGTATTTCTTTTTGAGTGAAATCGCCCTGTATAAACTGGAAATTTTCTTCAGGAAATGGCTTTATACGTTTTAAATCCACACCCAAAACCATTCCTGTTTCTTCTATCTTTTCTAATGCTATCTGTGACCATCCTCCTGGTGCAGCTCCTAAATCTACGATTTTATCGCCTTTTTTGATTATTTTAAATCTTTTATCCAATTGCAATATTTTGTAAGATGCACGGGACCGGTAATTTTCTTTTTTAGCACTTTTATAATAATGCTCGTTTTTCTTTTCAACTTGCCAACGTTTTCCCATATTAATAACCTTTCATGTTCTTAAATTTAGTTTAGCTTCTTTAATCAAGGGCCTGAAAAATTAAGAGCTTTACAAAGTGGATCTCCTATTTTCACTATTTGGGAATCTATGTTCCCATTATTTATATTTAAAAGCATTACCGTGGGATCAGTAAGTCTGGGCACGGTGGGACTTCCGGGATTTAAGAGTAAAATATCACCTATCTGTTTTACAAAGGCTTGATGTGTGTGGCCGGTAATTAAAACTTTAACATCCATTTCCATGGCTAGATATTTCAATTGTTGGGTATCACCCCGAGGATAAACTTCGCCATGATTTAATCCTAATTCAACCCCTTCGATTTCCATAACTCTATTTTTTGGTAGCTTAAGACCATAATGACGGTCCATGTTTCCCTGAACACAATAAGTTGGGGCAATCTTATTCAAGGTGTCTTTTACAGTAGTGTCAATCAAATCACCTGCATGTAAAACCATATCCACACCTTCAAATACTCTGAAAACTGCTTCAGGAATTTCGGATGCTCTATCTTTGATGTGTGTATCAGATATTACGCCAATTAACATGTTATCTCCTTTAATGATATAGGGTCGTAATTAGTTTATCAACAATGCTTGATTTTTAGATAAGTTATAATAAATAAAATTAGTATTTATAATGTATTAAAATAATGAAAAAAATAAGTTTTGGAGGAAAAAATTAAATCTAATATCCGGCTATGGCTGCACCAATAGCGCCACCTATTCCCATAAATATCATGGAGAATAGTAAAGCTGCAATTATCATTATAATGCCTGTAAAGGCCCCCGTAACCATACCTGCTAGTCCGGCAACAGCTGTCCCTAAAATTGTGATTAATATGGCGGTGACTATACCTCCAAATGCTCCGGCAACTGTGGCATTCCAAAATCCATTAAATGCTCCCTCTTTTACCATTATTCCTACCACAAAACCTGCAAGGAATAATCCAATCACGGATGTCCAGCTATCCATGAACAAATCTAAAATTGCAGGAAATGCTAATGATAGTACGAAACCAACTATAACTGCACCCCATTTTACCATAATAAACCTCCTTTCTATTAGTTATTTATTGTTGATTTAGATTAATAAATTTTATGAGAATAATATTTTTACAGTAGGCGGGTAATGGATTTACATAAAAATAGTGAATTAAACTAAACTAGAATAAATGTTTCCTATATCCATTATAAAATAACCATAAACTGGTATTATTTTTAAAATTTTAACCCACCAGCCAACTAATTATAGTATCTGTTTTAATTCCTAAAACTAGTTTATGGATAAAAAAAATAAATTTTAAAATAAATCTTCTATAAATATTAGGTCCTTTGGGGGTAATGGAGTTGTTTAAATTTGATTATAAATGAGGTACCATGGTGGCGATCAATTTCAACCATTCCTTCAATTTGTTTAACCAGCATATTAACCAGTTCCAGACCTAATGTGTCAGTCGTATCAAAATTTACAGATTCGGGCAGCCCAATGCCATTGTCCCCAATAACTAATGTTAAATTTTTCTCATCATCTCCACTGAGATTAATGGTTATGGTGCCTGATTTTTTATCTTTAAATGCATATTTTAAGCTGTTAGTCATTAATTCAGTTATGATGAGGCCACAAGGTATGGCAGTTTCTAAATTAAAGAATACATCATCTATACTTATTTTTAAGGTTATATTGTTTGCAGTTTGATAAGATGATAACAAATCTTCAGCTAAAGTAGTAGCATACTCTTTAAAATTTACTGTTGAAATAGTATCTGATTGATATAGCTTGGAATGGATGAGTGCCATCGATTTTACTCTATTTTGAGTATTATAGAATAGTTCCTTATCCCTATCATCCCGAGCATAACTGGATTGTAAATTTAAGAGGCTGGATATAATCTGCAAATTATTCTTCACCCGGTGATGAATTTCCCGAAGTAAGGTTTCTTTCTCTTTTAATGAGGTTTCTACTTTATCTGATGCAAACTTACGAGAGGTATCATCAACAATAGTTAAAATTGAACCATTAAATTTCCCATCTTTTACTTCGGGCAATATCCAACCCGTGAAATAAAAAGTTTCACCACCCGTATTAAGGGGCAGAGTTTCAAAATAAGTTGGCTGCAGGCTGTTTTTAGCCTTAGAATAATATTCTAAAAAATTATCCTCTAAATGGGGGAATTTATAATTAACATTTTTCAACTCAAAATCTCCCAATCCGTTAATATGTTTCAATGCAGCATTAAAATAGATCACTTCGTCGTCTTTATTTGTTACAAAAATACCTTCATTCAAACTCTCAATAATTCTTTCATAGAACTTTTCCAGTTCATTAATGGTTTTAAGAGCTTTCTGCTGATATTTATCTAATTTATTTATCTTTTGAGCAGTCCAAAATATTAACATGAACAATATGATGGAACTGGTAACTACCATTATACCGGTACCCACAGGTTGACTAAATATCTGAAAATCTTCTCCTAACCGCGTGATTAACCCCACTCCAAAAACTGCGGCTATTGAACCAAAAATCAATATTCGCGACAGTTTTCCCCCAATATATGGGCTGATAATAGTTTGCATTATTCCTTCATCGGCCTGGTAAAAGAGAATACTACTTGAAAGCAGTATTCCTATTAACGATGTATAAATGCCCATTTGAAAATAGAAATCTCCGATATGATTTAATTGGATCCCATAAATGTTGATTATAAAACCATAAAACGCTAAAAATCCACTTATAATGGCTGTGGGTTGGACTATTTTATTATCCTTTGTAAAATTCAACAAAGACAATGATAAACCAATGAAAATAAGAATAAGGGCTGATGATATTTTAGGACGACCAATAAATAGTTCATTGCCTGCTAAGAAGCTTTGAGAATAAAATAATTGATCCATTCCCAGATTAATCCCAAGAATATATTCTAATAGGGTTAAAATTCCTATTAAAAGGACGAGAACTGATAATACGCTGGAAACAGATTTTAATATGCTTTTTGCCTTGAAAACATGTAATAGGTAGATTGAAACTCCAGCTAATAAAAAAGTCAGAGCAGTATTAAATTTTGAAGCATAGAAACCCAGAATATCTCCCCGAAAGAAGGGGATGTTAAAAATCCAGCCCAATAGAATTAAAAAACTAAATATAATCGCTACAAATGCAAAAATTAATGAAATTCTTTTTAAAATGGAAACACGGCGTTCACACTCTTTAAAATCATTTTCTAATTTTTTATCAATTAATCTTGACGATAATCTATTTTCCTGATTATCATTTAACATTTAATAGCCTTGAGAAATTATTTACATAAATTATATTTTTTAGTAAATATAATTCTTATGAAAAAAAGGTCACTAATCATTATTCAAATTTTTTGGATAGTAATATAATAACTAAAACCCTATTTATCCTCATGTCAAGTGTAAATTTTCTTCAAAACAACTGCCCTGAAAAAACAATTTATTGGCGAAGGAATAAAAAATATTGGGCAATATTATTAATGCCAGATAACATACGCATTGACAACAATCATGGATATTGTCATATACACCTCAAAAATAAGAAAAATCACCATCCCCTAAAAAATGATAGTTTTGAATCTATTTACCAGATAATTTCGGATCATATTCAAGAAAATAATCAAATTGACATGGATAAATTAAAAAAAGAACTTGATTATTAATTAGTTATTATTTGATTAAAAAAGGGGGTAATGCACTGAAAATTCAACTTATGCGTAAAATTAAAGGCAAACAATTAGTCATGGAACTTCAAACAGAATATGGATCTATTTATAAACTTGAAAAACTCTATGATGAGGATGTGGATAATTTAAAGTTATATACTGATTTGGAGGATTGGAAATTCTATTCTGAAAATCCAGAGGATATTCTGGAGGATGGCAAAACTATAATATCCGATGAATTAGATCTAGGAAAGTTAGAATTACAATTGATAGAGATAATTAAGGAAAAGAATCCTTCATCCATAAATGAACTAACTGAAATGATTGATTCATCTATTGGCTTTATTTTCCCAAAAATCTACAAATTAGCGGATTGGGATGTGATAAATTTAATTCCTGGGCAAAAAAAGACACTTAAACCAGTTTTAAAATACCATGAGGTAATAATTGATAATTAACTATTTTTTTACTAAATGGATTTGCATAGGTAACTCTACCCCCCCTAATGGGGTAGAGATTAACATTATAAAAATATAGAAATAAGAATAGGTGATAAAATGAAAAAATCCATTGGTGCTAATACTATTGTATACCCCACACCTGTTTTTATAATAGGGACTTATGATGAAAATAATAAACCAAATGCTATGAATGCTGCATGGGGAGGAATATCCTGCTCCGTACCGCCTTGTGTTTCAATTTCTCTAAGAGAAGCAACCTATACTCATGGAAATATATTGAATAAAAAGGCTTTTACTGTGAATATTCCCTCTGAAAAATATATTAAAGAAGCAGATTATTTTGGAATCGCCTCTGGAAAAAATGAAGATAAATTTGAGGCTACTGGTTTAACACCTATCAAAAGTGAAAAAGTTGACGCGCCTTATATTGATGAATTTCCATTTGTTTTAGAATGTGAATTAGTTAATGTAACTGAATTGGGATTACATACTCATTTTACTGGTGAAATAAAGGATATTAAAGTTGATGAAAATCTACTGAAGGATGGTAAACCGGATATTAACCAGATTAAACCAATGTTATATGATCCATCATTTAGAACTTACCATGGAATCGGAAAACTCCTAGGAAAAGCTTTTTTGGAAGGTAAAAGTTTCATTAAATAATAATGACTAAATATTTTAACTATTTTTTTTAAATAATACTTGGATTTGAATTGACCCACAAATTCCATTATTTTTTTCAATTTTAATCATGAGAAAAGATGGTTTAATAATAGATATTTTTAATTTCGTTATAGTTCAGTTTAGCGAACTTGGATGTAATGTCTTAAAATAAGAAATCAATGTAAATTATATCTAAGATGTATATTTCATCACATAACTTCTACTTAAAATATCAAAGGTATCATTAAATTAATTTCGGCTTTCATAAAACAGCAGGTAATATTGGAATGCTTTATAAATCGATATATTTACTATATTTTGTCTTATGGTTGATTATTTCTAGAAAATATTTTTTTTTATTGAATCTTTTTTAGAATATAAAAACCAATTTTTCACACGATATACTCATCTAATGACATTTAAAATCCCAATTTTTGAAACTTAAATAAAAATAAGTAATAAAAAAAAGATAAAAAATATAAATAAAAAAATTTGGGGTGAAAAAATGTGTACAACATTTAGTATACAAACAGAAGAGGGGAATAACTTTGTTGGACGAAATTTGGATTTAGCATATAATGTAAATGAATATCCCATAATCCTTCCGAGAAATTACATTCTGCAGGATAAAGTTACTGGAGATAATTTAATCTCCAACAAAGCCATTATTGGCATGGGGACGGTGATAGACGACCACCCTTCAATGGTTGATGCCATGAATGAAAATGGATTAGTCTGTGCTGGCCTAAATTTTGAAGGATTCGCACATTTTGAAGAAAAACCAGTACCGGGGAAAACAAATATCACACCTTACGACTTCATTTATTGGGTAGTCTCCAACTACGATACAATTGATGAAGTTAAGAGTGCTCTTTCTAACATAGATTTAGTTGATGTACCCTTAAATGACCAGACACCAGTTCCCACACTCCACTGGATGATAACTGATAAAACTGGTTCGTCAATTGTAGTTGAAAAAACTAAAGAACAACTTGCAGTCTATGATAACCCTGTTGGGGTAATGACCAATCAACCTACCTTTGACTGGCATTTAATGAATCTAAACAGATACCTGTCTATTAATCCCAATCAACCTGAACCAGTCAAGTGGAGTGACCAGTTGTTGCAGATTCATGGTGTAGGTGCTGGTACTCTGGGACTGCCCGGAGACTCGCATAGTGTTTCAAGATTTGTGAGAATTGCCTATGCCCGATCTCATATGCCTACTCTGGAAGATGATATCAGTGCTGTGACCCAATGTATGCACATGCTTGACTCTGTAAAAATGGTAAAAGCAGGGGTTTTAACAGAGGGAATGGCAGAAAAAACGACATATTCTGCTTGCATGGATCAAGAAAATGGCATTTATTATTACAAAAATTATGAAAATAGTCGAATTAACGCGGTTAATATGCATAAAGAAGACTTGGATGGTGATGAAATCATCAAATGCCCTTATCTAAAAACACAGGATATAAATTATCAAAATTAATACTTGTTAAGGGAATTATATTCCCATTTTCTTTATTAAAAGTAGATTTTGTCAAAAAATGCTTAAAAAAATAACTATTCAATCTCCCCTTCAATTCCTTTAACTCTTTTTACATATCCAAGCCCTATAAACATTAACTAATACTTATCATTATGGAAAATCTATAATATTCCTCCAAAAGAATTAATATTTAAAGAAATTAATAGAAGTAAAGGGATAAATATGGAAACTCGAGATTTAATGGCTAAATTGGATGAAGAAACTAAGGATAATATATCCAAAATTCTATGGATGCGCGAATTTAATGCTGAAGAAATTCCAGACGAGATTATTGAAAGATTGGAAAGCGAAAAAAACAGCAAGGAAGGTTTTGGAGAGAGAATGCAGTATCTTTTGAGGGAAAAGTTAAAAAATCCTGATTCATTCACTCCTAACTACAAAAATGTTTACGAAACATTAATTGAGCATTCAAAATCACTCACACCACATCAAGCATATGCAATGACATTCTTTTTAGGAATGGATAGTTCTAAAGGTTATAAATCTATACCTGCAAAAGCGGATTTTAAAATTCCACAGGATGATGCTCCTCAATGGGATTACCAATTGGGCTGGCATTTTATTGTTGGAAGCTGTATTGGGGAGAATGGAAAAGAATATGGTGTTCAATTTATGTTTTGGCAATATGCGCTGCTTCCTCCAGAAATAGCTAAGCATTTTGGACTTTCTGACATTGAAAATCAGTTCATTGAATTGCACCTTGCTGTAAGTGAGGCGGGAGGAAAACATCATCGCTCTAAACCTCTAGCCATTGCAGGTACAACTGGATTAATAGATTTTTCAAACAATCCATTTGATTATACCCTAGGAAAGAATAAAATAAAGTCTTTAAGTGAAGATAGCACTTTTCCTCTGCAAATTAAAGGTTGGGGAGTAGATTTAGATCCTGATTCCGGCTCAGAAATTGAAGTGGATATTACACTAACACAAACCAAAGAATATTTACTTCAGGGCAAAGATGGATGCGATCCTTGCTGTGGCGGGGTTGGAACGTTGTATTATTCTGTACCAAACCTTAGAGTCGATCCAGATCAAAGTATTTTGAGAATTAATGAAGAAGAAGTTCCCTTAAAAAGCGGTAAATTCTGGTACGACCATCAGTGGTGCAATGGAATGCTTCCAGCAGGTAACCCCCGAGTAAAGGTTTTAAGAGCAGCTAATAATATGAATAAAAAGGCTGCAGGGGGATGGGACTGGTTCATGGCCCAATTTAAGGGAGATAGGGAATTAACAATGGCATCCATACATTCACATGAAATGTTGAATTTTCTTAATCAGACAGGGACCAATCCTCCAGGAACAATGGAGGCTGAAGTTTCAGGGAAATATGTGGATGAGGAAAGCAACTCTAAAAAAGTTAAAGGAACCTTAAGGATTACTAAATGGATAAGGAGCGAAAAATCACAGGATCCAGATTTATACTCCGTCACGAACGTGTGGTATCCGCAAGAATGGGAATTTAGCTTTGATGAAGATGTTCCAGAGGATATCCGGAATTTTAGTATGATTCCAATTGTAAGCGTTGGTCAATCAGGATTTTTTGCAAATGGACTACATTATTCCGAAGGCGCAGTATACTTAAAAGATCCCGAAGGAAATTCCATTGGTAGAGGTTTTGCAGAATCAACTGGCTATGCTGACCCAATACTAAATAGACTCAGATTAGCTGGGCTTCCAGCAACAGAGGAAATGCGTGACAAACTTGAGATACCTGAACCTTCCTCGTTGTTAAAACTAATTAGCTTTTTATATATTTTATGGCCTTCAAATAAGTCTAAACTAAAAGAATTACTTTCCAATTGTGTGGATACATTGTAAAATCATTTTTAACATGAAAAAATATGAAGTAACCAATGTTATCTAAATAAGCTTGTAAACTTTAGTAGAGAAATTTTAAGTAATATAATAATATAAAAACTTAATTTAATTTCAATTCAAAAACCTCTAAAACTCCCCCTTCAACTCCCTTATTTCTTTTTTCATCCCCAGACTTGTTTTTGTAAATTCTTGATTTCATCCAAGGAGAAATTAACTTGTGAACTTTTAACTTTTAAGTAATCGATATGCCTCAGGTAACTTTTTTGGAGGTCTTCGGGGTCGGCTAGGAATTATTGGTCCAGAACCCTACATTTTTCATTGATCTACACACGTCCCGAATTTCCTTATGGCTTCCTGCATTAATTAGTTGAGTGTTGAAGAATTTCCTGAGCATGTGGCTGGTGCCTTATTTAAGCCATCCTCATTTTGCTCCTAGTTCAGGAATTTATTTATCTCACGGTAGGAGTGCTGGATTGCCATAGTTGGCAGGTGGTCTCCACCAGACTTGTACCTAGAGAAGAGTGCATAATCAGGTGTGATGTCTTGCCTTTCAAACTCCCGGTACATTTCAATGGTCTCAACAGCCTCTTCACTGAAGAAAATAGTGAATTTAACGTGTTTTCTTCATCTTGACAATGATGAAAATGCTAAAGTTGTTATTTCACTGGTTCAGAAGTATAAAGTGGTGATTTTTAGATAATGCCTGTTTGATCATCTATCCAAATAGCAGTATTTAATTGGTATATAGTACCTTTCTTAAAAGAAGCTTATTCTATAGCAAAAAGAAAATTCAAACCAAAAGTTGGCTTGAAATAAAAATATGGAATGAAGAATCCAGAAAGTCCTACGAAATGGAGCATGTGTCGTTTAAACACTATTTGTGGCCTAAAAAAATCAACAACATAATTTCTTATTTGCGCTCTAAAAATGACTTTGCAAGATTTTTACGTTGTTCCATTTCTTTTCTTCTAGTTTCTACCTTTTCACTATCTTTAAAACTTTTTTCTATAGAAAAAACGTATCTTTTACCATCTTCTGTAATGTTGTAGGTTCCGTGTTGTTTTTTTTCAATAAGCCCTGTGTTTTTTAGCTGAGTTAGATGGTTAGCCAGGGCGGATTTCTTCAACTTCAGCTCATCAAGTAAAGTTTGAAAGCTAACTGGTCCATTAACCAGTAGGATCAGTATTGTTAACCGACTAGGGTTCCCTAGGGCTTTTAAAATAGGAACTATCTCATCAAATGATTTTAAGAGAAACTCTTGTGAAGGGTTTAAATCATTTTTCTTATCCATACAATTGATTTATTTTTTAACTTGATAAATATTTTTCCTTTAAACTTGACGCGTACCATCAATTAACATTTTTTTCTTTTTCCAAGGTTTTTATTTTCATTTTTTGTAACTAATATTTTAAAATTTAATAGTAGGAAAATGAAATCGGTATTTTTAAGTTCATAAAATAATGGAATTTTATTCCGAAAAAAAATAAATATATATACATGATCTCTCACACATAATCATGCAAAAAATGGAGGGAAAAATATGAAAATTGAATCAAAAACCATAGAAGAAAAACAGGTGGCTAGCATATCACACATAGGGCCAGTAGAAAATATGAGAGATTTAATAGGGGAATTAATCAGTTGGGTAATGAAAAAAAGGCTAGAAATCACCGGACCACCATTTGTTGTATATTACACCAGCCCCATGGAAGTTGCACCTGAGAAAATGGAATATGATGTGGGAATACCATTTCAAGGAAAAATAACAGACGAAGGCAAGGTCAGTGTGAAAATATTACCACAACACCATGTTCTATCCACCATCCACCAGGGACCATATCAACAAGTGGGTTCAGTTTATGGGATGATGATGGAACATATATTCAAAGAAGGATACGAGATAATTGGAGTTCCCAGAGAGATCTACATGAACAGCCCGGGAGAAGTCCCTGAAAGTGAGTTATTAACTGAGATACAGTTTCCCATCATCCCCGAATCGATAATGAAGGATGCAGATTTAAGCATCGAATTTTTCAACCTAAAACAGAACACAGAATCATATAACATCTACAAAATTGGAGAGGTAAAACTGGAAAATTCCAAAACGTATCTGAAAATTTTGGAGCCTTACAGACCTGCAATCAAGAACCTCGTTGATTTCAGCCATGTAATGGTATTCTGGTGGGCGGATAAGTTTGCTAGTGATAGATATAGAACTGCATTACGCACCAAACTTCCCTATGCAACCAACAGACAATCTGGTGTATTTGCCACCCGTTCTGAGTACAGGCCCAACCCAATTGCATTAACTACTTGTCGAATAATTGAGGTAGATGAAAAAGGAGGAATAATAGAAATATCTGGCATGGATGCCTTTGAGGGCACACCAGTTATAGATTTAAAACCATATTCTCCATCTTTTGATCGTGTTAAAGAACCAAAGATACCGAAATGGCTTTCTTTCCTGTGGCCTCAATGGAAAGGAGAATACTAAAAGATAATTTCACAAAATTGATGAAGTCTTTGGGATATAGAAACTTGATTCTAATGAACTAACCATAAACAATACTTTAAAGATTAATGGAGGAGGTGATAATTTATATAATAAGTGATATATACTGTTTATTCTACTTAGTTTATGAATGAATCACTTTGCACATGTTTTTATAAAAATGAGGATGCACAAGATGAACTCCAATCAAAAGCTTCCCCAACCAAAAAAAATTGAAGTAACTGATGTAAAAGCTTTAAAACTAATGGGC
The DNA here is from genome assembly GCF_023227715.1 of Methanobacterium alcaliphilum. Classification (NCBI taxonomy): domain Archaea; kingdom Methanobacteriati; phylum Methanobacteriota; class Methanobacteria; order Methanobacteriales; family Methanobacteriaceae; genus Methanobacterium; species Methanobacterium alcaliphilum. The sequence continues at coordinate 54,243 of NZ_JALKIF010000013.1, read as the reverse complement.
TGTGTTTATTATGGGGATCCATTTCATTCAAATCAAGAGTGGAGTACAGAAAACGAGATTGGAGTTACCTGGAACCGATTTCATAGATTATGCTATTTACATGAGGAAATACTGTGTGAAAAGGCAATAGGGGATGTGGCATATGAAGTTCACATCCAACCAGATGATTATAAGGAAACCGGGAAATTTTATGTGTACGTGGGGGTTGAGGTGAAAAAACTGGATGAAATGCCCCTGGAAATGTTTGCTAAGACACTTCCCCCCACCAAATACGCGGTCTTCACTTACAAAGGAGAAGATATGTTTAATGGGGGGACTTACATCTGGAGTGAATGGCTTCCCAGTTCAGAATATGAGGAATCATACCCTTACATGCTGCAAGCCTATGATAAAAGCAGATTTAGGGGCCTTGATGATCCAGAGTCAGAAGTTGATTTTTATGTACCTGTAAAACTTAGATAAGGATAATATTGACACTGAACACATTTGCTGGGCCATTGGAAACGATAAAAAGAATCAAAAACGTGCCAGTTTTAAGAAAGCCTGGTTAAAGGAAAGATTTCCAGAGGAACACACCTTTAAAAAGTTCGATGTTCGGGGTAAAGTTTTCATAGAGTATGTTCCTGCTGAATATGCCTGGTTCCCAGTTGAAGCTCCTGGTTACAATTTCATCCAGTGCTCTGGGCTTCAGGACGTTACAAAGGAAAGGGATATGGGTCCAGGCTTCTGGAAGAATGTGAAAAAAATTCCATAGAAAATGATAAAAATGGTCTGGTAGCAGTTACCGGACGCAAAAAAAATTCCTTTCGCTGTGGATAAAAAATTCTATCTTAAAAAAGGGTTTGAAGTATGTGATGAGGCACCACCCTACTTTGAAATGCTAATGAAAAAATTCACTGAAGATGCACCCACACCCCACTTCACAGAAAAGGCCAAAAAAGCAGAAATTCCTGGAAAAAAAGGATTAACATTTTATTACACGGACATGTGTCCGTTTAATGCAGATTATGTGGATATAATGATAGATGTTGCTCATAAACACAGTATAAAAACTGAAAACATTAAAGTGGAAAGTTTAAAAACAGCAAAAGATTTAACAACTCCTTTCGGGATTTTCAGTGTGTTTTACAATGGAGAATTCTTAACCCATGAAGTACTGGCTGAGAAAAAGTTTGATAATTTTAAAAACTGTTATTGGTTGAAGAGACCCTAATTGATTGAGAATATTTAAAAAATCATTTCCGAAATAGAAAATTCGTTTTTTTTTTTTTTTAATTGGAAAATACAAATGAAAAAAATTAGTATTTTAGGGTTGCCAAACAAATACCCAAGAATGTGAAGTTAATGATATTTATGAAAAGAATTTTTTGATTGACTTCGCCATTGTTGCGTATGGCAAATTATTACTTTTTGAATATAATTAAAAACTAAAATTTTTATCTCTCTTTTTAAGATAAAAAATTTCAATAAAATTAAATATTTAATTCAAAAATTTATCTATGCTTCTTCAATGGATTCCATTAGGGCATAAAAATACTTTGAATCATTAGTTTTATATAATTGGTACCATGCTTCCAGTGTTTCAGTTTTCATTAAATTTGTTCTTTTTAATATTTCATATGAAAACTCTAATGGGGCAAGACCACTAGCTGTTATTAGATTGTCATCTGTAACTGCTGGTTGATTTAAATAGAAATTTTCTCCGGTGTATTCGGGGCAAAACATCTTTAAAACTTCTATGTCATTGCTGGTATGTTTTCTATTGTTTAATATTCCTTTATTTGCAAGGGCTATTGTGGCTCCACAAACTGCGGCAATGATTACTTTTTCATTTATAATACTGGAAACGATATCTATTATTTTTTTATTTTCCTCCTCTCTCCACGTGTCTGCTCCGGGTAAAATAAGTAAATCATCTTCCTCAAACTTGATATTATCAATAGTCTCATCTGGAGTAATTGCAATACCTCCCATTGTTTTTATGGGTTCTGTGGTATTCCCAATTTTTATAAGGTCAACCGGAGGTATTTTTTTATCCAAATATCTGCCACTATTAAGTTCAGCAGTTAAATAACTGATTTCCCAATCTGCTAATGTATTTAATAGGTATATGTATACTTTCATAAAATTTCCTTAAGCATTAATGTTTATAATGTTATCTTTTTCTGAGTAAAAATTCGTCAAAAAAATTAAATAATGCACTTCTTTTCCTACTATTAAGCAGTCTTTATGTGTTTCATATAAAGAACCTTTTTTTTGCGGAAGAAGAATGAAAATCCTTGAAATTTTCGACTATTTTATAAATAATGAATATAATTTTTTAGTATCTATGTAATATGTCCTTTTATTTCGCCATATTGGCTATATTTACCTTTATGGTCGTGTATACTAATCCAAATGCAGTTTTTCCAAATTAAAACTAAAAATATAAATTTGGGTTTTATATTAATTAAAAAGAACTTTTCTCCCTACGTAACCTAGTCGTATTCAACATGAGAATCAGGATGTATGCTCCTCCCACTATAACTGGTAGAATCCAATCCATAGGAGTTAAAATATTGAATTTCCATGCATAAAATATGGTTAAAACACAGAAAGGATTTAAGACCAACCTGGTTGTAAGGAATCCCGGATTATAGTCCATTTTTGGGCCTAAAATTATGGTGTGTTGGATTCCATTTATAATGCGCTGGAAAATAATTATACTCATAACTATCCCTGGCAAAACATTGGCGGGCAATGCACCGTTCATGGCCATAATCTGGAAGAACATATTAACAAAAAATCTGCAACCCGGGTTAAAGGTGAATCATTCTCAGGAGGGGCCATGAATTTAAAATATTTTTTAACTTATTTTTGTAAAATTTAATTACTTAGATCATGAATTTAAAATATTTTTTAAAAATCAATGGAAAAAATTACACCATTTAAATCATATAATTAAATATGGTGATGGTAAATGCGGTCTATTTGGACAGGTTCTATAAAATTTGGGACTATTTTTATACCCATCAGATTGTATGCTGCCAGCGGAAACCTCCATATGGGGTTTCATCTAGTGCATAAAACAGATTGTGGTAGAGTTCATTACAAAAAAGTGTGTGAAAAAGATGGGAAAGAGCTTAAACGTGATGAAATTGCTAAAGCTATAGATATTGCCGGTGAATGCATACAATTCACTGATGATGAGATTAAAAATCTTCATCCGTTCTCAACTCGAACTATGGAAATTCTCGGATTCTGTAATTTTGAGGAAATACCTATGATATCCCTGGGAAAATCTTACTATATTGGAACTGAAAATCCCAAGAAAGGAGATTCTGGACAGAGTTTTCATTTATTAAAGGAAGTTATGGGTAAACTGGATGATGTTGCAGTGGTTAAATGGGTGCAACGGAATAATGAATACATAGGAGTTTTAAAAACCCATGAAGATGGATTTCTTTTAAAACAGTTATTATACTTTGAACAGGTAAGATCAGCCGAAGAAGTAGAAATCATCAAATCAGAGGTGGATCCGGAACTGGTTGACAAAGCCCTTCAAGTTGCAAAAAATATGAAATTGGACTTTGACTGGACTGAATACTTTGAAACCTATAATCAACAGTTAATGGAACTAATTGGGAAGAAAGCTGCAGGTGATGAAATAATTCCAGAAATTAAACCTCCAGAAACACGTTCACTTCAAAAAGAGCTGGATAAAATGTTGGCCATCATGGAAGAAGAATAAACCAATTAACAGATGGTGGGTTTTCAATGGAAATGTTAGAACCAATGCTCGCAACACTCAAGGAAGGAAACTTTAACTTGACAGGAGTTTGGATTAGTGAGCCAAAATTGGATGGGGAAAGAATAATAGCCATGCGTGAAGGGGACAATATTAGACTATGGACTCGTAGGCACATTGAAAGCTCTTATAAATTCCCGGAAATTGTTGAAGATTTAAAAAATAATGTTAAGGGCGATAAATGGATTTTGGATGGTGAGTTAACAGTTCCAGGAGGATTTAGAAAATTGTTAAAACGTAATGTTGAAGATAAACTCAAAATATCAATTTTATCCAAGAAATTACCTGGAACATACCATATTTTTGATATTCCCCAAATTGATGGTGAGGACCTAACTCAAAAACCATTAGCAGAGCGCAAAAAAATCTTATTAAAAATTGTAAACCCTGGAAATAATACACATATAGTGCCTTTTCAGTTAGTAACCAGTGAAACTGTTCAGGAACAATTCAAAAAATCTCTGGAGGAAGGTCATGAGGGCATGGTTCTAAAAAAGGCCGATTCTTTTTATGAAGCAGGGAAAAGATCTAACGAGTGGCTTAAAATTAAACGAAAGGAGACAATTGACGTTAACATAATTGGGGCCACAATTAGTAATGGCAGCATTCCTTTTGGAGCCCTCATCATGGAAAAAGATGGCCAATATTTTGGTAAAGTTGGCACGGGATTTAGTGATTTGGATAGAAAAGAGATCGTAGAATATTTAGAAAAAAACAAAGAAGATACGGATATTCCTTTATCATCTAATATTGATGTTCTTTTTACTACGCGCCCTCTGCCTGCAGAAATTAAGGCCAATGAAGTTATTAATGGGAAGCCCCGCGCTCCAGTATGGGTAAGATTTAGATGGGGATAATGCTTTTTAATTAATATAATCATGCCTCATTCAATGACTTGAATCGTATTTAGGGCGATTAAAATTACTAAAGAATAATCGAAACATCAATATATTTTTTTGAGGGAGAAAGTTGGATTAGCTGTTAAATATGAGGATGAGGATCTCTCAGGAGAATTATTAGACATCCTCAATGATACCTGACAAAAACTCAGGGAAAAGAAGAATGGGGATTATATGGTGATATTCTCCGAAACTGAAGGATTGGGGAATTGAAATAGAATTAATAAATTTGTTTAATTGTTTTTTCACAGTATTTTCATAGTTATGTTTATATACTACTTCAGATATTTTATTTATATATTCGCATATGTGGATAAGTGAAATTGTTTTAGGTGAAATGGAAAAAATGAGTTCCTTAAAAGATATCATAGAAAGTAGAGAAACCAATGAAAAACGTCTTAGTAACGAAGCTCCGGACTTTCATAAAGGTTTTAGAGATAGGATAACTCTTTATTATAAAGGGGGAGCCTTAAGTACAAAATATAAATATTTAATGGCTGTTACAGCAGCAATAGCAACGAAATGCAAATCTTGTATGATCCTTGATGCAAATAAAGCTATAATTGCAGGAACTACAAAAGAAGAGGTTATTGGGGTGGAAGCTATAGGTATTGAGTTTGGAGGTGCATCCGCATATGTTATGGTTCGAAATAATCTTTTAACTTTCTTAGATGAAATGGAATAGGACTTATAACTTAATTAATATTCTGGAAATTGACAAAATATGAAAACACAAGATCTTGAATGCTCTAATAATGCAATTCTAGATATTAAACTAGATTAAACACAATTAGGCGTAAAATATGGAGTTGATGTTATGGAAGAAAAAGAATGTAAAATATTATGTGGAGATAAAATTGCAACCAGTAATTGCAGCAAAAAGATGAAAATAACTCCTATCCAAGATGAAAAAGAAGATTGTGATGATTTTAAAGGATGCTGTGATTAAAATCTTTTATTTTTTTATTTAAATGCATTAAATTAACTAAAATCTAGAATAGTAAATACAGGGGTAGTAAATGGAGCCTATAAATTTAGATTGGGGTAAAGAGACTAGTCAAAATTATTGTAAAGACTCGGCAAAGCTCATTAAAAATGATTATTTGCATTGGGCAATAAGAATACATGAGAAAAACATAGGAATTCCCCATCCCAAAATAGCAGATATTGGGTGCGGGCCTGGATTTCTTTCATTCGAGCTAAATAAACTATTAAGTGGAAAATATTATTTCGTCGACAGTTCAAAGGATATGGTAAACTTCGCAAAACAAGAAGCCAAAAAAAATGACATCGATGCAGAGTTTATAATTTCGCCTGCAGAAAACCCTGCATTACCTGATAATTCTGTTGATATTGTCATTTGTAAGCATATTTTGTTAAGTTTAAGTGGAATTACATCCTGTTTAGAAAATATATATCGCATTCTGGCTGATGGAGGCTGTGTTAATATTATTGATGCTAATCCACAAAGCTCCAAATTAATGGCAAGAGTAATTTCCTGGTACGCCAAGATGACTGTGAGTAAAGAACGCGCCGAAAAATCATGGAATGCATATTTGAATGGTATTTCTCATGCCAATGTAGTTCAAGAGATGAATAGAATAGGATTCAAAGAAGTGAATGTTTCATTCCATTTTCCAATGGCCTATTTTATAACAGCAACAAAATGATGGCCTAATAAACGATAATCATCAAAAATAAGAGTTTTCACGAAATAAAACAATGTGAGTTGATAAAATGGATGATAACAATTTTATGAAATTGACTTTCTTTTTAGGTTTAGTTGCACTGATAGATACCATTTATATATCCATTAACCATTTCGTGCTTGGATCGCCCCCTTACTTTGCATATACTGCGGGAGTACCAACAGCACCTATAGGAATCATTTTTTACTTAGTGTTATCATTTAACGCGTATTATTTAAATACACAGAAGATGTGGGTATATAATGTATTATTGGGTCTATTGGCCATAGCATTCTTATTTGGACTCAGTGCATTTTATACTCAGACATTTGTACTAAAATTTTTCTGCCCATTTGCATATTTATATGTCATAATAAGTATTTTGATGTTTATTTTGATAATTCTAGCCAATATTAACCAAAATAATGAAAAAAAGGTGATTTAATGTCCAAAGAATCTGTTGAATGTAGTAAATATGGATTAAATGCATGTGTTAAAAATGAACCATTAGATAGGCCCAAATTTTGTCCGATTAAAACAAGAGATGATGTATTGGATATAGCCATAAATCATTACTTAGATGATCTAAACGATTAGGAGATCATGGCTGCCGCTGCACGTACTGAAATTGAAGGTATCACAAACCGTTGGACACGCATTGAGGATGTTATAAATTTTGCAATGAAATGGGTTATAAAAAATTAGGTATGGCTGTTTTTATGGCTTTAATTTCCGAATCAGCAATTTTGACTAAAAGATATTGGAAAATAAAGGATTTGAAGTTGTATCAATATGGTAAATATGGCAGCATATTCAAAGAAAATATAGGGTTAACTGGTGGAAACTATAAATAATCCTGCTGTTGCAGGTATTGCTTCTACTTTTCCAATGAGTATCGTGGTTTTATCAGCATATGTTAATCATTTTATTCCTAAAATGGCATATGCGATGTGGATTATGGGAATTATAATGCAAATTATTCTTATAATTTATTTTACCCGGAAATTTATTTTTAATTTTGATATTAAAACGTATTTCCAAGTTATTTTATTGTTTATGTAGGTATTGCCGTTGGAAGTATTGTAGCACCTATATTTAATGCTATAAACGTGGGTAAATTATTATTCTGTTTTGGTTTTATATCTTATCTGATCTTATTGCCTTTGATTACTTATAGGATATTAAAAATTAGGCCTATTCTCGAACCGGTTATTCCTACTTTGACTTTTTTTGTTGCGCCTGCGAGTCTTTGTTTAGCAGGATATTTAAATTCATTTAATTCAATAAATACGACAATTCTAGGTATATTGCTCTTTTTATCATTACTAATGCTATTTCCAGTGCTTCTTTATATGCCTAAATGGTTAAATTGAAGTTCTATCCCAGTTATTCTGCTTTTACTTTTCCACTTGTAATTAGTGCTATTGCAGTTCAATCTTCAAACGATCTTTTAATAAAAATGAAAATGGTAATGCCTTTACTCCATTATGTGGGCTATTTATTAGAATTACTGACAGTTATATTCTTTATTTATGTATTAATTCATTATACAAAGTTTTTATTTATTAAAAACTGAAGTTGAGATCAATTTTCTTTCTTTTTTCATTATCTAATTTTTCAAATTTTTATAATGGTTATTTTTATATTTACATTAACATAATTAACATTGAAAATTAACAGTCGGCTAAAGTATGCAACTAAACTTTTACAATGAGTTTGGATGGATGAGATGTAATTAGATGGTGCTGTTTTGTGATATATTAAATGATGAGAATAATCACTTCAAATGTTAAAAAAAGTACTTGAATTAGTTACCTTAATGATCTCTTGTTTCTCCAAGCAGAATAATTAAAAAGGAGATTTTATGGAAAATAATCAAATTTCAGATGAGACTAAATCCAATAAAACTCAAAGTGAGATAATTAAAAAACTTAGGGAAGCATTGCCTGATAAAGACCAGTCTGAAACATATGCAAGAAAACTTAAAGCTTTATCGGACCCTACTCGACTTGAAATTTTATATTTGTTATCTGATGGGGAGCTGTGTGTCTGTAGAATAACGCCTGCATTAGATAAACCCCAATCAAGCGTATCTCGCCATTTGAATATTTTAAAGAATTTGGGTTTTATTAAAAGTCGAAAAGAAGGAGCAAGGGTTTATTACAAACTTACAAATCCTAAAATTGCAAAAAAGGTTAAAGAATTAATTGAATTAATCTAGTTAAATTAATAATAAACATTTAATCAACTGAGGTAATATCAATTAAAAAAGATAAATGTAAATTTAATGTTTTAAACCAACACTATCAATGGAACAATCACGTGTAACACAATATCTGCAGAGAAATGAGACACCATAGCTGATTCTAAACCTTTTTTCCAGTAAAGCCATCCAAATATAATTCCTCCAACTGCATTTAAAAGAATTGTACGAATAATTACCATAGGGGTCAGTGTGGTCAGGCTCATTACTGCAGGTAAATGACCAGCACCAAAAATAATAGCGGCTAAAATAATTGCTAACCACATACCAATATTTGTCGGTGTTCCTTCTGTTGTTTTCCTGATTTTAAAGATTATCCATGCAATTAAGGTCATTAAAAATAATCTTAACAGGATTTCTTCATTTATTCCACCATAAAAAGATGCAAGGAATCCCTGCCATGCTGGAGGATTTATTGAAGCTTGAGTTATATTAATTGACACACCGGCAAAGGAAAACAAGTAATCAATCCCAATTATCAAAACACCGGCTAAAATTCCAAGCCCAATGGATATGCCCAGTATTGATTTTAGATATTCTTTAACTTCTTTTCCTTCAAGCCAGCCTTCAATGATAGGAAGTCCCAGCCCGACTTTTTTAACCAGAGATAAACCAATAAAGATAGCAATAACAAATAAAACTATGCTTTGAATAAGTTGAACAACTAAAAGAACATATAACGGCACAGGTGAATTTTCAAGTAATTCTGCCTGAAGAGTAAATGTATAAGGCATTACGGCTATCACTCCAAAGATAGATGCGATTAAGAGGATTATAAACAATTTCCATTTTGTCTTCATATTAAAAAATATATGATTTTATTTATTAAAAAATTAATTATAAATTTCACATTCATCAGGCATATTTTCTCTTTCCCTTTTAGTTATATTAGTTCCAGGGCATTTCAGAAATTAATTTTAATTCAATTAAAAAAAATTCTAAGCAATTTCCTGTGAAAAAATAAAAGCTTGGCAGATGATTTAAAAAAACCAGTAATGTTTAACAAAATAAAATCTAAATATATGCTATTTTAATATAATAATAATGATCAAATTCAAAAAGATGTGAACAGGAAACTTTTTGTTTATATCAAACATTTTAATCTTAACTGATTAACCATTGGGGATTTTATGGGAATTAGAAAAAAATTCAGTAATTTTGAGGAATATATGGCTGAATATTCTCCAGATATTCAACAGCGCTTAGAAGAAATTCGCCAGACAGTAAAGAGCACGGTTCCAAAAGCAGATGAAAAAATTAGTTATAGCATATTAGCATTCAGTTACCATGGTATTTTAGTATATTATGGGGCATTTAAAAATCACATTGGATTTTACCCCGCAAGCAACACGGTATTTGATGTATTCAAAGATGAATTAAAAAAGTATAAGCGAAGTAAAGGAACCATTCAATTCCAACATAAAGAACCATTACCTCTGGGATTGATAAAAAAAATTGTACAATTTCGAGCAGAAGAAAATATTGCAAAAAAAGATGGGATAAACTAGAATGATGAATTGATTTAGATTATTTAAGTTAATTTTTTTATAGCCCAAACTCAGCCCCTACTATCAAATACTTATTTAAATAACCCAGAATAATATTTAACTTGGTAAATTAATATTGATTATTAGAATTTTATAATTATTTTATCATTCAGAATTTCTATTTTATTTATTTGAGGTGAATTAATGAATTTAAAAGTATCAGTTATTGGAGCAGGGAGTCTGGGAACTGCTATTGCTCAACTTATCTCTGCAAATGTCGATTCAGTATATTTGCATGCTCGACGTAAGGAAGTAGTGGAGGAAATAGCCCGAACGGGTTATAATAGTGAATATTATCCTAATCTTAAATTAGCAGAAAATATCACTCCGGTGAGTGATTATGATTGTATTAAAAAATGCGATATGGTATTCCTATGTGTTCCATCATCTGGATTAAGATCCACCTTAAAAAAACTTTCACCTTACATATGCAAAAATTGTATAATGGTGAGCACAGCCAAGGGAATTGAATATCCTTCCTCAAAAACCATGAGTGACATTATCCGGGAATATTTCGACATATCTCCTGTGGTCTTTTCCGGCCCTAATTTCGCCTTTGAAATCGCCCAATCACTATTTACTGCAGCAAATATCTCATCAGATAATCCTCAAAATCTGGAAATTGTAAAAAAAGTTCTTAGTACAGAAGAATTTAAGGTTAAAGTAACAGATGATGTAATTGGAACCGAATGCTGTGGTGTAATTAAAAATATTAATGCTATAGCCTACGGAATATGTGAAGGAATGAATCTAAATGATAATGCGCGTTACGCGGTTTTAACCAAAGGATTCAATGAAACTAAGGATATTATAGAAGCTTTAGGTGGTAAAATAGAAACAGTAGATGATTACTGCGGATTCGGAGATTTAGTGTTAACTTCAACTTCTAGAGAAAGCAGAAACCATACTCTGGGAATGTTATATGGTCAAAAAATAGTGGTTGATGAAAAAGCTTCAGGTATAATATTTGAAGGAAAAAACTCTATAATGGCCATAAAAGAGATATGCGACCAAAAAGCTGTAAACAGTATAATTGTTAATTTTGTTTATGATGTAATGGTTAATCTAGAACCACCAAAATTAGCTTTTAAGAAATTATGGAAGAAAATGGAATGATTAACTATATTAGCACATAACTACTATTCCTTTTAATCAATTTTATTAAATTCGATATTTTATCTTCAGGTGATAATGTGATAGCCATAATCTTAGCCGCAGGCACAGGAACTCGATTAATGCCCCTAACCAAGGACATACCCAAGCCATTACTGGAAATTGGGGATATAAGTTTGTTAGAACGTATGATGATAATCTGCATTACTCATGGAGTGGATGAGTTTGTTGTCGTGGTGGGTCATAAAAAACAGAGAGTTCTGGACAAAGTTGATTATTTATCTAATAAATACGACGTAAAAATCACTACAGTGGAAAATAAAGAATATGCTCAGACTAATACGTCCTGTTCAGTCAACTTAGCTACTAAAAACTTAGATGATGATATAATGATTATCAATGGAGATAACGTGGTGGATGAGCGCATAATATCTGGACTTTTAAAGATGGGTAAAACATCCCTGGTAATTGACAATCACAAGGATCTCAATGAAGAATCATTTAAACTCAGAATTGAAGATAATGAAATCCGGGAAATTGGAAAAGGTATACCTATCGGAACTGCTTCTGGAGAGTTCATTGGTATTTCAAAAGTCGTTCGCGATGATTTAAGAAGATTTAATTCTATTCTGGAAGACCTGATTGCAGAAGATGTTCAAAATTACTATGACTTGGCCTATAAGGATTTAAGCCGGGATTCAAGTATTGACTATTTTTATACAAACGGACTTAAATGGACTGAAATTGATGATAAAAACGATTGGGAATATGCCCATGACTTGATTGAAGAGTTCGATAATCAATAATCTACAAAAAGATTTCTATTAAATTCTTAATTTTTTTAATAATCTAAATACTGATTTTTTTTAATTTTTAAATAATCAAAACTCCTATTTTTCAAGATGATAATTGTATCTATATTTTTTAATAGGTGAAATAAAATTTTGTAACTAACTGGAATTGTGAAGTATCAATCACCTATAAAAATATTTAAATCATATTCTTATCTAACCTTTAATATCTTTATAAAGTCACTAATTTATTTAATCAAATTCTGAGATTTCCTTAATAACAATACTTTTTTCATGATTTGGTTACTCGTGGATTAATTAAATAACAGGGTACTAAGTGATACAATGAATCGAAACTTCAAAGATTTTATCAAAAACTACATGATTTTACCCGGGTATTCCCTATTTAGAAAACTTCCAGTAATCAATGACCTGATTATTTTTGAAAGTAACATGGGAAGGAATTACAGCGGCAATCCCCGATATATTTATGAAGAGATGGTGCATCAGGGTTTGGATAAAAAAATGCAGTGTGTCTGGGTTTTTGAGGACACCTCTACAGAAATTCCAGGAAATGCAAAAAAAATTAAAAGAAGTAGATTAAACTATTATTATTATATGGCCCGGGCAAAAATATGGGTATTTGATACAAGAGACCCCAAATACATTAAAAAACGAGATCAAGGGTTTTATATACAAACATGGCACGGCACCCCTCTTAAAAAACTGGGAATGGATATGGATGATGTTTTCATGGCTGGCAGTGAAAACATAATGGAATACAAATGCAATTTCTATAAAGATACTAAAAAGTGGGATTTTTTACTAGCTCAAAACGAATTTTCTTCCCAGATATTTGAAAATGCTTTTGCCTTTTCTGGAAAATATTCTCCATTACAAGATATATGGACTTATGGATATCCCAGAAACGATATTTTAACTAATAAAAATAATGAAGGCGATATAAATCGGTTAAAATCAAAATTAGGTATTCCTGAAGATAAGAAAGTGTTGTTATATGCGCCTACCTGGAGAGACAATGAATTTCATGATAAAAGTAAGTACAAATTTGTAACTGATATGGACTTTGACTTATTACAGCAGGAACTATCTGAAGAATATGTAATCATAGTAAAATATCACTATCTGGTGGTTGAAGATGTGGACTGGTCTGATTATGAAGGATTTGTTTACACATTCGGAGCCCTGCAGGATATTGCAGAATTATATCTAGTATCAGACGTGTTAATCACAGATTATTCTTCAGTCATGTTTGATTACTGTATACTGGATAGGCCCATGCTCTTCTTTATGTATGATTTGGAAACATATCGCGATGAACTTAGAGGATTCTATTTAAATGTTTTAGAGGAAATTCCAGGCCCTATATCTAAAAAAACCGAAGATTTAATTGAAGATATTAAAAATCATGACTCTGATGAGTTTAAAAAGAAATATGATGTCTTCACCCAAAAATTTGTTAAATATGATGATGGTAAATCTGCTTCCCGGGTAGTTAATCGTATTTTAGAACTTAAAGATATAGATAAAGTGGCAAAACACCAAAAGATGGAAAGATAATAATCGTCCTTTTTCCAAATATCAATTAATTGTAGGAGTTTTCATGAACATAAAATCTATGATAAAGAAGATAATCGTCTCTATTTACCACGTATTTTTAAAATTACCTGTAAAAGATAATGTTATCTTCTTTGAGAGTAATGTGGGGCGTAACTATACAAGTAATCCCAAATACGTTTATGAAGAAATGGTTAAAAGAGGACTGGATAAAAAATATAAATGTGTTTGGTCATTGGAGGATACCAATTTAGAAATCCCAGGCAATGCTACGAAGGTAAAAAGAGCGAGACTAAGTTATCTGTATTATCTGGCTATTTCTAAGGTATGGGTATGCGATACTAGACTTCCCTCTTTTATAATTAAAAGGCCTGAGGCAACCTACATCCAGTTATGGCACGGAACTCCTCTTAAAAAATTAGCCATGGATTTAGAAGTTCTCAGCATGAGTGAAGGTATGGAACTGGAGGAATATAAAAGATTATTTGAAGAAAATACTAAAACTTGGGACTATTTAATCTCCCAAAGTGATTATACTTCGAAACGATTCAAATCATGCTTCGCATTTAAAAACGAAATTTTAGCCTCAGGATTTCCCAGAAATGACATATTATTTCAGAAAAACAATGAAAAAGCCATAAAAAAAATCAAAATGCAATATAATATTCCCCTAGATAAAAAAGTTATATTATATGCTCCCACATGGAGAGACGACGAGTTTCATGAAAATGGAATATATAAATTCTCTTCCCAAATGGATTTCGATCTTTTAAAAAAAGAACTCTCAGATACTCATATTGTATTGATAAAATTACATTACCTGGTAAAAGACTCACTGAACTGGGATAAGTACCAGGGATTTGTTTATGAATGTGACCATTTATGGGATATACAGGAACTATACCTTATCTCTGATTATTTAATAACAGATTACTCCTCAGTCATGTTTGATTATGCTCTTCTTAAAAAGCCCATGATAATATATGCCTATGACTATGAAAAATATCGGGATAACCTGCGCGGGTTTTATTTCAACATATTTAAAGAATTTCCAGGCCCGATTGTAGAAAAATCAGAGGATCTGGTGAAGCATATTAAAAATTATGACTATAAACTTTACAAAGCCCAATATGATGCATTTTTAAATAAATTCACCAGTTTTGATAAGGGCAATGCGTCATCATTCATTGTGGATATAATTTTAAAAATAACCCGTAATTCCGATTATAATTTTGATGAGGATTAAAAAATGGACAAAGCTAAACTTTTTAAGGGCATAGCCTATTCTCTCATGGCTCTATTCTTTTATATCAGTTATTTATTCCCGGTAAACTCTAAAAAAATACTACTTATCATGACCCACGATGATAGTGATGAGGGAAATATAGGCTCTGTTCATGATTATTTTAAAAAAAGAGACCCCGATCTGATTTTTAAAAAAATTACCCGAGATGATTATAACTTTAAAATAAATAAAAATATTATACGTAATCTACTGATCATGTTCATTTATTTACCATATCAAATTTCTACTTCACACATCATATTTATGGATAATGTTTTTTTACCATTTTCCAGTATAAAACCTAAAAAAAATACTCAACTAATCCAATTATGGCATGGTACAGGTTCTATAAAGAAATTTGGGGTTGATTCAGAAGAAGGGTGGATCCGTGACAGGGCAATGGCAGTATGTAAAAATACTACTCATTTTATTGTAGGATCTAACTGGATGAAAAATATCTATAAAACTGCCTTTAAAGCAGAAGATGAAAAAATATTCAACATTGGATGTCCTCGCACAGACCTGTTCTTCAATGAAGATTCAATAAAGTCAAAAAGTCTGGAATTCTTCAAGGAGTATCCGGAACTAAAAAATAAAAAAATAATTCTTTATGCCCCTACTTTCAGGGATGGTGAAGATGTAGAAATTCGTCTGGAACTTGATAAGATGATATCTAAACTGAAAGATGTTTATGTTCTGGGTCTTAGACTGCACCCCCATATCGCAGGTGATGCTAATATTGAAGAAATGTTTTCAAAAGAACATTATTCTGATAAAATCTATGATTTTTCACATTATCCCAAACTCAGCACTCTTATGGTTAGCTCAAATATTTTAATAACAGATTACTCTTCAATAATCTATGAATATGCTCTTTTACAAAAACCAATGATATTTTATAGTTATGATCTGGAAACTTTTGAAAAAAAGGATAGGGGATTCTACGGAGATTATAAAACAAGTGTCCCGGGACCTATTGCCTATAAAACAGACGAAATTATAGACATGATCAATAAAGGCAGTTATGGGTATGATCTATCCGAGTTTTTATCTATTTACTTAGAAAATTGTGATGGGCGGTCCCGAGAAAGGTTATATGGCCTGTTATTTTAATCTGAGACTGACTATAATAATTTATTAATGGTTATTTTAATAAACAAAAATTCACATATATTCTATAAAATCAATCAGTGATTATCATGTCTGATATAACTCAAGAAGTAATATTCAAAAAAGATAGTGGAGAATCCCTATCCCTAAGTGAAAAATTTGTAAGGCTGCATTCGAGAGCAAATGGAGTACTAACTGTAAATTTTAGAACACCTGAAAAGGAAATGGTTGATTTGAAAGAATTTTTCCAATTATTCCAGAACGATGAACTTCTAAAAATCGACATTGGTGGAACCGGAGATATAGGATGTTCATTTAAAGGTATGTCTCCTATAATGAAAAGTAATGACGATGCAGGTTTCACGTTCTTTTCTTTATCCATCACACTACAGGATCTAGAAAAAATGAAAGCTTATAATGAACCACCAGAATGCGGGTGTGGATAATAATAATATTTTAAAAAAAATAAAAGTTAAGAAAAATTAACTCTTCTTATTCTTTTTAATTTTAGTCAGTAATTTTGCTTTTTTGGCAACTTTTTGCTGTAAACTCTTCTCTTTCCGCTGGAAAACTTTTATTTTAACTCAATGCGCATGTGTGTTTATAGTGCCGCTTTTATAAGTAATAGGATGCGTTTTTAGTATTCTATCTCTTCAACTTAAGAGATTGTTTTCAGTGTTTTAAGGCAATTAAAAGTCATTTAGCTTTATTCTTACCAGTATGGGCTGCGTTTAAATTATCAATTTTAATGATTAACGCATTATTCTGGCTTTCTATGGTATTTAATTTTGTCAGATGCTTTCAAAGTTGCTGTGGAAGGGTCTTCTTCAAAGACTGAACTGCACTCACAATAAATCACCAGAAAACATATTAATGGTATTATTTTCCGTATAATTTTATCCCTCCAAGTGCAAATTTTAATCTTTTAAACTCATTAGAAAAAGATTTTTATTTTGATTTAATGGCAAAGACGGTCCGCGGGTCCTTTTTCATATTTTGGGATTATTTTTCAATCATGGTCATTAAAGTAATATTTTTATCATATTCTAAAAAGTTTTAAAGCAACTTAAAACATAAATACTAACTGGAAAAGTATTCATCCTGTGAGGGTGAAAATATTTTTAATGACTATTTTTTTGTCTCTTCAGGGTGAAATATAGGGGGTTAAATAAATGGTTTTAATCAGGCCATTTGAAAGTAAAGATAGTGCATGTATTATGGATATTGAGCAAATGTGTCCTCAAGGAGATAATAGGTGCGCCATGGGAGTGAAGAAAACTCAAGATACGGTTAATAGATATGGGGTGTATGAAAATTCTCAGATCAAGGTAGCCCAGAAAGATGATGAAGTCGTGGGATGGATTGGTTGGACATTAAAAACTCAAAAAAATAGAAAATATATTTATCTGGCTGAAGTAAATGTGCATCCTGATTACCACCGACAGGGGATAGCTACTCAACTGGTGAAAGAGGTAGAAGATAATGCCCTATCCCATGGAGCAGATCATATCTACTGCTATATCTATGAACCTAACGATTCATCCAAATCATTATTCTCATCAATGGGTTATTCTCCAGTACTAGATGTTTATTCGGCGGCACTATCAAATTATAAAACATATGATATTCCTGAAGTTTATAAAATTAAACAGATAAATAAAAATGAAATTAAGGAAACCGTAGAACTTATAAATGATTATTACGATGGTAGAGAACACTTTGTACCATATAATCGAGAAAACTTCCAGAAATATATAAACCATATTCAGGGCTACGGACTTGAAAACTTCTATGTGGTTAAAGAGAACAATAAAGTAGTTGCATGTGGGGGCTTATGGGACTGCTCAAAGTATGCTGATTTTTGCTTTGCCCGAGAACCCACATCGTGGAAAGTAATGAAAGGAGTATATGATTTTTTCAGTCACTTTACCAAGGTTCCTTACATTCCAGCAGAGGGAGAGTTCTTTAAAATGAGTATGCTTTCAAATCACGCCTATCGGCCGGAAAATAATGGCGCCATAAAAGCATTGATCTCATATTTCAATAATTTACTACTGAATGATGAAAAAGGTTATTTGCTGGCAACATTGGATCCTCAAGATCCATTAATTGTTGATTTAAAAGATTTTCAACCCATGGTGGATATCTGGTCAGTATTTACTAAATCTTTTAAGGAGGAAATAGACGAATTTGATAGATTTTTTGTTGATGTGCGGGATTTAATTCCCTAATATGCTTCTTATATGATTTTTAGACCTTAAACCATCTAATATTTGCTAAAAAGAGTAAATTTAATGGTATGGGCTTTTAACTTAATTAATGAATTACTTAATTTATAAAAAAAACCCATCACTAATAAAGTTAATAAAATCCGACTGAGGTAAAATTACTGTGTATTTCTGGAATTCCCTTAGTATTAGGGGATTCTATTTTAAATGGTTTTTCTATTTTATCATTATCAATGGATAAGTAAAACCGGCCACAGAAACTTATGGACTTTTCATCAATTTTTATTTCTGCTTGAACTTCTGAAATAGCTTTCAATAAATTTTTCTTATTCAATTCTAATAGAAGCGATGGATCAGATATTTTAAAAGCCATTGGTTTCTTTTCGTGGTTAAAATAAATTTTTAGATGAGGTTCTATTTCAAAGGATTCTTTATAATCCGGATCTCCTAAAACTCGTATACATATTGAATCGGATCGGGCTTTATGTTTAAATTTTACAATATAATAATTATTTTTCATTGTCATTTACCTTCTGCACTTTATATTGGACTTTGGACATATTATATTTTGTGCAAAAAATAATATATATTCTGTTTTTAGTATTATAATGTTGTGGTAAAATATAATTTCTATTATTAATAAATATAAATAAAACCATAATGGGGGTGAAATTTTGAATAATGGTTTTATAGCGGCTATAGTAATCCTAATAGTTGTTTTGATTGGTGCAGGGGCATGGGTTTTAACACAACCTCAAACTAATGTCACCAATAACACAACAGGCAATAATGACACAAATATCATTGATATAACTAATAATACTACTAATCAATCTACTAACCATACTACGACAAATAACACAACTAAAAATATAACTGCTGCTGAAGCAAATAAACTTGCAGAAAAATACATTGCAATGGGAGTTTACTTGGGAAACAACACAACATTGACTACATTTAAGGGCGTTCGTGTCTGGAATGTTTCAGTATACACTACTCAGGGATTGTATTCTGATGCCATCTATATATCGGTTACAGATGGAAAGCGGATTGAGTGAATATTTTTTTTTATTTTATATTTTTTTAGCAAGTAATGGTTAACTTTATATACTCCTTTTTCCTATTAGGTAATATATTACCTAAATTGGTAATATATTACCAATTAAATTTCATGGAGATTCAAAATGAATAAAAAAATCATATTTTTAAGTTCGCTGATTATAATCATATTGTCTGTGATGGCTACTTTAACTGGCCTATTTTGGCCTAATTTATATCAGCATGATACCATTTCAATAATATCTCAAATGCAAGGTCAAGATTTGATAACATTGATTATTGTTATTCCTATATTGGTAGGGTCAATTTATTTAGTTTCAAAAAACTCTTTAAGAGGGCGTCTAATATGGATGGGAACCATATTTTACTTTATTTACACATATGCGTCTCTTTCATTTGCAGCCTCTTACAACCAATTATTCCTAGTTTATGTGGCGATATTTTCTCTGGCATTGTTCGCGTTTCTGGGAGAATTAGTCTCTCTTGATATAAAAAAAGTCAGAGAATCATTTTCATCAAATTCTATGAGAAAAATAACTGCAGTCTTTTTGGCTATAGTGGGTTTGATGCTGGCTTCGATGTGGCTAAAAATGATTGTTGATTCGCTACTAGTTGGAACCAATCCTCCAGCTCTTGAAACTTACACTACGCTGGTGATTCAAGCTTTAGATTTAGGGGTGGTGGTACCAACAGCGATTTTAAGTTCATACTTATTAATGAAAAATAATGAATGGGGATTTGTTATAGCCTCTGTTTTTCTGATAAAAGCTGCTTTGCTGGGAACGGCAATTTTATCCATGGTACTCTTCATGGTTTTAAATGGAGTGGCTGTGGATATGGGCCAGGTTATATTCTTTATTATCTTAACCGTGTCCGGTATTGTGGTTGCTTCAGGATTTTATAGTAAAATAAAAGGGATTTATTTGCCTATGACTAAAAATGACTCAATAAAAAGTGGATAAAATGAAAGATTCTGATGAAATAATGGCAGAATATGATGTGGGGGACCTTCTGGAAATGGAAAAATACACTCTGGTGGTTTTATTTTTAATACAGCAAAGATGGAGTTATATAATAAATAAAGAGTTTAGTGAAGATCAAATAACAACTAAACAATGGTTATTGCTTGTGATATTAGGAAATGCTTTTAACCATGCACCTTCCATGCAGGAAATGGCAGAAGCCATGAGTACAACTCACCAGAATGTTAAACAACTAGCTACTCGATTAGAAGACAGAGGATTACTCAATATAGAAAGAGATTTTAATAATAAACGGATATTAAGACTAAAAGTCACTGATGAATATGGTAAATTCTGGAAAAAAAGATCAGAAAGTGATGAAAAATCTATAAAAGAATTATTCAATGGATTGGATAATGCAGAAATAAAGAATTTATTTGAGATCATGGCTAAACTGGAAAAATTATCTTTAGCCTTATATAATGAATATAAAAATAGATAAACAATAATGGGGTTTAATAATGAAAGCATTAGTAGTATATGGAACAAGATATGGGGCTGCCAGAGAAATTGCACAGGAAATTAGCAAAGTTATATCTGAAGAAGGTGTTGAAACCGACCTCCAAGATGCCAAAGGCCTTAAAAAAATAGATATATCTTCTTATGATTTGATCGTGGTTGGTAGTGGTATTAAGATTGGTAAATGGACCAAAAATTCACTAAACTTCCTGAAAGAACACAAAGAAGAACTGGCAACTAAAAATGTGGCACTATTTGTCACCTGCGGTGCAGCCAACAAGGAAGAAACTAAACAAGAGGGCTGGGATAATTATCTCATCAAAGTTGCTGAAGATAATTTAATCAACAAGCCACTGGATCTAGGACTTTTTGGAAGTCTTTACGATCCTAAAGCCAGCGGATTAATGTTTAAACTGGTTAATCGGTTTATTAGAAAAGACCTGGAAAAGCAGGGAATCGATACCAGCAAACGCTATGATTATCGTAACTGGATGAAATCAGGGATTGGTCAAAAAATTTAGTTTCCAAAATTAATTGAGGATTTAAAATGAAAATCAAGAAAATATTAAAATATGCCGGTATGGTGTTAGCTGTCATGTTAGTAACGGCCTTTGTGGCAATGGGTTTTGTAATGTTCGATGTGATGAGCTATACTGCCACCGGATCTGAGAAACTAAATGCTGCAGGAGAAGCAGCAGGTAGTGCTATGGTAGTGTACGATCCAGGTATAAGTGGGGAATCTAAAGAGATTTCGACAGCAATTGCCAAAGATTTGCAGTCTAAAGGATATAACGTTAATCTGGCAGGTATAAGCAGTGCTGATGCGGCTAATACGTTGGGATATGATATACTAATTGTTGGAGGCCCTATATACGCCGGCAAAATCAGTAGTTCTATTCAATCTTATTTATCTTCAATAAAAACTGATGAAGGTACTAAAATAGCTGTTTTTGCAGCAGGTAATGATCCAGACACTGCAAATAATGAAACTTTACTTAGAGAAGAAGTCGTAATATCTGGTAAAAACGCAATCAATGTTATAGCAGTCATGAAAGTGGTTTCTGGTGAAAATCCTCAAGCAAAATCTTCACAACTGGTATTGGCCATTTTAAGTTAAAATATTGGTTCACACTCCCCATTTTTGAGGCATAAAATGAGTCCTAAATCAAAAATACCTTCTTTAATTACTTTAAGCAGGTTAATGTTATCACCGGCTATTGTCTATACTTACTTAAATGGGGAATATATGATTTCTCTTTTAATTTTCGTTTTTGCAGCATGCACCGATTTTTTCGATGGGTATATTGCCCGAGAAATGGATTCTGAAACAGATAGTGGGGCGTTTCTTGATGTGTTATCTGATTTTATCCTTATAATTTCCTGTTTTTCGGCTTTTATCGCACGGGATCTTTACAATCCATTAATATTGGTTTTGATAATTTTAATGTTCGCTATTTTTATGGCAACCTCTAATTTTAATAAACCCATCTATGACCCCGTTGGTAAATATTTAGGATCTTATCTCATGTTAATGATCATTGTAACATTTTTATTTCCGGGAACTGATATAATCGGGCCATTGCAATTATCTTTTGTTTTATTTTGCATAGTATCCATTACTAGCCGCTTAGTGTTTTTAGGTAAATCGGTGAATGCGTGATTTATTTAAATATATCCTCAACTTTTTTAGCAAAATCAAAGTCTAACTGGGTTAAACCACCGCTATCATGAGTAAAAATAGTTAACTCCACTACTCCCGTGCCGATGACGATTTCCGGGTGGTGCTGCATTTCTTCTGCAAGATTGCCTATTTTAACTGCAAAATGCATGGAACTTGCAAGGTCGCTAAATTCAAAAACACCTATTAAATGATGGTTTTCTACAATTTCCCAATTTGATAAATCCTTAATTTTTTGGCTAATCTCATTGGCAGATAAAAGCGTCGGGGCCTTCATAATCAACCTCCTGATATGTTGCTTATATTTCTAAAAGTATTAAAGTTAAGATTATTTTTTTGCAAATAAACTTTTTACGCTGTTAATAGTAACTGTTATCTTTATTAAAAACAGAATATACTTGAATAAATAATTTAATTTTTTTAAATATAGATACGTTGATCGCAGGGAATCATTAAGTTTGAGGAATTTGATGGTAATTGAATCAGATATAGAAGAATTAAAAAAAGCACTTAAAAATCGAGACTGTACTATCCATCCACAATCAAAAGTCATGGAAATCATTTTTCACAATAAAGAAGATGCGGATTGGTTTGATGATATTATGGAAGCCAATCAAAAGGGTTCTGCAGTATCCTGTTTAATGACTATGAGGCCATTAGGTAAAAGCAAGACTCATAAATTCATATTCAATATTAAAGACCTGAAAAAATTCATTGAGATGATAAACACGGCTTAAATAATATTTTCCAGAGGGGAACAAATGGAAGAAAATAATATAAAAGTCACTGAAAAAGACGTGATTGATACTTTGGATATATTCACAAAAGTTCCCTCTATTCTATTAAAGAGATGGGTATCCAAAAAATCCAATTTAGTTAAGTCTTTTGAAAGCCAGGTTATATCATACAGTACCCGATTATCTCTAGAAGAAAAATGTAAGGTAGAAAAAATTCTGGAAATGCCAATAAATGATCTTCAAATCATATTAAATAATGCATATCGCAGGACAGGCAAAAGACAACTAAAAATACTGGCGGATCCTTCTGCAGAAGATTTTATAGAGGTTAACTTGCAGGAATTAAAAAGAGTACTGGAATTAAATGATTAGTAGGCATTTTTATCAGTAAATCCTTTATAAAATGTCAGTAAAAATATTTTAAAATCTAAAGACATGGTCCAGTTTTCCACATAATATATATCATGTTCTATTCTTTTGGGAATTGAGGTATTGCCTCTCCATCCATGGACCTGTGCCCAACCAGTCATCCCTGGACGAACATGATGTTTCACCATGTATTTAGGAATCTCTTCTCTAAATTGTTCAACAAATTGAGGACGTTCGGGTCTAGGACCAATTAAACTCATATCTCCTTTAAGTATGTTGAATATTTGGGGAAGTTCATCAATACTGGTCTTTCTGATGAAAGTTCCAAATTTAGTTTTACGAGGATCGTCTTCGGTGGTCCATTGAAATTTTTCATGGTCTTCGTCTTGAACTTTCATGCTACGGAACTTATACATATTGAAATTTTTCCTATGGCGACCTACACGTTCTTGTTGGAAAATAATAGGGCCAGGGGAACTAATTTTAACCATGATGGTGGTGAAAATTAAAATAGGGGAGAAAATAACCAGACCAATCACAGCCAAAAAAACATCAAAAATTCTTTTCAGTGCAGAATTAAATGAATTATCTAAAGGCACATATCTGATATTGATAATGGGTATATCATCAATCATGTCAATGGATGGTTTTGCCGGGAAATATCGGTAATAATCAGGCACTATTTCTGCTTTAACACCGTGCTTTTCACAAGTATCTACCAGATGATCTAAAATTTTAAAATGCCGGGGAGATATGGTTATAATGATCCTATCTAACTCTTTATTCAATATAATTTCTTCTAAGTCATTGGTGTCTCCAATTATGGGAATTCCCGCAATTTTTTGACCTTTTTCCAGGTGATCATCCAGAAAACCAATAATATGGTAACCCACATAACTATTTTGCTTAATTTTACGGGCAAACTTTTCCCCTAATTCACCAGCACCCACAACCAGTATGTGTTTAATATTATAACCTTTACTGCGTATGAATTTTAATAACTGTCTAAACATTGATCTTTCTGCAATTGCAAAAGCGGTGCTGAATATAACAAACATTCCCAGTAAAAATCTTGAAAAATCAGTTAAATTAAATGTGAATAATAAGGTGACTACTATAAAAATTCCCACCAAATTAATTTTTATCAGATTTACTGATTCATCAGTATTAGTCCTTTTAGCTCTCTGAGGACTATACAATCCGGTGAGATAATAAAGACCAATGTAAATGGGCAAAATTACTCCTAATGGCATCATGTAATGTGTAAATCCCCAGCTACTTTGTCCAAATCCTAACAAGTCTGTTTTGAACCTTATAAACCATGCCAACATAAATGCCAGGGTGATTATTAGCATGTCAATCAAGATTAAGACAATATTGAAGAATCTCTGGTTCTGTTGAATCATTTAATCACATATAATTAATTTTCAGTATTAAATAATGGGGAATATCAAATAATATTATGGTTTTCATCTCTTAAAAATATTTAAGAACAGTTTTAAACCACACATTCCTCCTATTCCCAAGTAAGTAATAGTAGTTATTATAATCGAATGTTTATTTTTATAGTGTTTGTTGTAAAAAATATACATTGCTCTGTAAAATTCGTATATGAGTTTGTTTTTTTGTTTTTTCCCATTGCTGCTGGCACCCTTATAATGAACTATTTTTGCATCACTATAATAAACTATTTTCCAGCCTTTTTCTTTAAGGCGATAGCACCAGTCAATATCTTCACCATACATGAAAAAAGTTTCATCCAGAAGCCCTACTTGTTCAATAGCCGTAGATCGCACCATCATGAAGGCCCCTACCAGACTATCCACTTCATAAGTTTTATCTTCATCCATATAAGTAAGGTTGTACCTTCCAAATCGCTCATTATTTGGAAAAAGTTTAGATAAACCAGTCATACGGTAAAAAGATACATCAACGTCAGGAAAACTTCTTCTGCATGCTTTATCTAAAGTTCCATCTTCCAGAACTACTTTACATCCCAGAGCACCAATGGACGCATTTTTTTCCATTTCAGTTAAGCATTTTTCCAAACAATCGCCAATAATTATGGTGTCTGAATTGAGTAAGAGTATGTATGATGCATTGGTTTGATTCAAAGCTAAATTATTGGCATGTGCAAATCCTTTATTTTGAGAATTTGCAATAAATTTAATTAAACCGCCCGGGGACTCTTTAGAAAAATCTTTCTGTAATTTTTCAAAACTACCGTCATTTGATGCATTATCTATTAAATAAATATCATATGTGAATTGGTGTTCTTTTGTTATAATGGAGCTTATGGTCTGTTTGGTTAACTCATAAGTCCGGTAATTCACTATTATTATAGATAAATCCATCCTTTTTCTCCTTATCCGTACTTTTATTAATTATTAAGTTCATGCTACCTTAAATCAGAAGCTATTCTTTGAAATTATTAATCTATCTTTGATATATTTAGGACCATTAAAAAAAGTTATTATAGGGCCGATATTTTTTTAATTATCCCATGGTGCTTTTTTATATCCAAGTTTCTGTGCTAATTCACTTTCCCATTGATTTTTAATGAACATGAGATTAAATTGTTCTTTGTTTTGGGGTTTACTACGCATAAGATCGGTGGATTTTTGTAATTTGTGGTGTACAATTGCTTGCGGAATATAATAAATCTTCAAATTCAATACATGCCTCACATAGTCGCATAATATTCTATCTGATCTATAATGACGGCCATATTCTGCATCAAGACCTTTGGTTTGCTTTAAAATGTCTCTTTTAATATATGCGCAGAATAATGGTGCAAATTTAAGTTCTACTGCTTGGCCACTGTGGAAAACAGGAGTGTTTATAATATTCTTGTGGTGTGCAGATAAACTAACATCACATTCAATATGGGAATTAGCAAAAGGAACGTGGGTATTTATAGTTTTAGTCTTGGGTGGAAGCACCTGTTGGGGTATAACAATGCCACATTGGGTCAGTGTATCTGATGCAGTTTGCATATTCTCAATTGCGCCGGGAGTTACAATTGCGTCGTTGTTTAAAAGTAATATGTCACTATTGGGGCGGGATATACCTATTCCCTGGTTCACGGCATAAGTAAAACCATAATTAACATCATTTAGAATAACTTTTATTTTATTTTCTGCCTTTAATTTATTCAAATATTCCACTACAGAGGCACTTGAAGCATTATCTACCACTATAATCTCCAACAATTTGTCATTTAATTCTAAAAGCGAATCTATGCACTCTTTTAAATCTTCTAATGATTCATAACTGGGTATTATGGCACTTACTTCACGTTTCAATACATTCTGTGTATTTTTGTAACGTGTTTGTAGTCTTTCATCTTGTTTTTCTCTGATTGAACTTAAATGATGGCTTAAACTACGATTATTGGTTATGGTATTGTCTGCCTTATCATAATAATAGTTGGAAAGAAGAACGGGGATTGAATATATGGTGGATGTTTCGGATATGCGCATGATTAAATCCCAATCAACATATCGATTTAAAGCCTCATCAAAACCACCCAAGCGATTATATAGTTCTTTGGTATGGCAGAACGTGTTGAGATCAATGTAATTGCGGTTATGGACTAAGGAATAATTAAAACTACCAAAACGAATGGCGAAGGGGCTTTTATCATAACCTCTATACAGATATTGGCCACCATATACTGCATCACTGTCTGGTAGATATGTAAAAGCACCAACTATTGCTCCCAGATAGTCTTTTTCCCAGGTATTATCTGAATCGAGATAAGCTATATATTTGCCTTTAGAATAGTCCAAACCCTTATTTCTAGCATTAGATACGCCCTGGCAGGTTTTATTTTTTATTATCTTGATTTTAGGGTTTTCATTTTTTTCTAAAAATTCCGTGGTACCATCGTCACTACCATCATCAACAATAATCAGTTCAAAATTCTGATAACTCTGTTTCAATACAGAATCAATTGCAGAGGATATAGTGCCAATACGGTTATGCACTGGCATTATTACGGATACTAATGTTGTTTTTTCAACTTTTTGACTTTCTTCAGTCAAAAAACGAGCTATATTTTCCATTTGAGCAAAGCACCTTTTTTCTTCTTCACCGAAAGGTGCTTCTAATAGGGGGGATATTGAAGAATATGTAAGAAACTCATCAAAGTCATTAAAATTTGGAATTTGTATATTTAATTTGCAAAATCTAGCTTTTAATTTTTTTAAAAAAGATTTCAGTTTTTTAGCAATAATCTTGGGTCTTTTTTTTAGTTTAGCCATTGCTCTTTTACTCCACAGTGATTAGTTTTACACGTGTTTTGATAATTTTTAAATTTTGTTTAAATTTCCATTATTTATAGTTTAATAAGATGAAATCAAAAAAACTAATAGCGAGGTTTGATTGATATGATGGGGGATATTTGCTTCCCAAATATATAAAAAAGACCTATAATAATATTTAAAGGGCAAAAAAAGCAGATTTTTCTTTATTTGATATCATATTTTAAACTATATTGGGGTATATTATTTAAAACATTATCTTGAAATAAAATGTTTTTTACAAGTGTTTGTGTTTTTAAAAAAATAGGAATTTTATAGTATTTTTAATAAGTAACCACTCAATTTTTAAATAATTTTCAAGGTTTTTGCTTTGGTAGTTTACTTTGTCTATTTTATCTAAAGAATTTAATCCTTCTTTCAATCCTTTTAAATAAACTGGACCTTTCCCTGCTTTAAGAAAAAACAGATACTTAATAAAAAATCCCATGAGCAAAAATAAAAGATTTATAGTCAGTTGGGGCCAGGGCATGTTTTTGTAAGGGATGTATATATTGTTTCGAGCAGCTAATTGTATTTTAAATTCATTATATCTACTTCCACTGGTTCCACTGCCCACATGATAAACAACGGCACCAGGACAATAAATATTAATATAACCTTGAATTAATGCCCGATAACTGATATCAATGTCTTCTAAGTATGCAAAGAAGTTCTCATCAAAATATCCAATTTCTTCAAAAATTTGTTTTCTGTAAAGAGATGCTCCTGCGCAGGCACTGAAAATTTCTCTTGAATCATTGTATTTATCCCGGGATTTTCCATAGCCCACTCTTTTTGTCCAGCCTAAAACGGTGTACTCATCGCCGGCATCATCCATTTTAGTTCTATCATGGTACTGCACCATCTTAGAAGATACTGCAAATATATTGGGGTTGTTTTCCATAGTTTTTAGTAAATTAGAGATACAGTTTTTTTCCAGTTCCATATCATTATTTAATAAGAATAAGTAATCTCCTTTTGAGACTTCTATCCCCTGGTTTATTGCAGCTGCAAAACCTAAATTTTTTTCATTTTCTATTAAAACATAATGGGGGTATTTTTCATGAATAAAATCAATACTTCCATCACTGGACCCATTATCCACAATTATTATCTCCTCAATGTATTCTTGAGTTTCTAATGATGAGAAAAGTTTTTTTAAATAATTCAATCCATTATAATTGGGAATAATTACCGACACATTATTCATTTTTTTACCTTGATTAAGTTAAAGATATAATTCGAAAAATAGTTAACATCTACTTTTTTTCTAGAGGGCATAATAATTCATCATGAAATAATTTAAAAGCAAAATCCCTTTATTTTTTTAGTTTACTGGTTTTATATTTAATGTAACCCTTTATATTGCTTCTTTTTTTCATTTTCTCTTCCATGATTTTATTTTCCTCTTTTAAAGATTTATTCTGCTTTTTTAAATCTTTATTCTTTTGCTTTAATATTTTATTCTGCCTGCCCAGTTTGTCCACGTAATTTAATTTTTGCATATATAAGACTGCATTTTTAAATTGCTGGGTTTCAATTAAAATAAACAAGAGTTTTAAACGTTCCCCTGGCGTTGCACCCATATCTTTACTCTTTTTGTACAATTTTTGAAATTCTATAATGACTTTTTCATTCTCTTCTAGGGATAGTTCACTTCTAATTAATGTGTCTAAGAAGTAAGTTAACCTCATGTTTATTAGATATTTGATGTATTCTAAAGAATCGTTCTTTTTAAATCTGAGATATGCTTCCCTGTAACCAATCAATAATTGGTTAAGGTAGTTTATAGATTTTGATCGGCTTATAGAATGAGGATTCGCATAGTGAGTGTATATATAATCATCTTTAAGCATGATTATCCCACTTGCTTTTAAGAATGCATGGGAAGTGAATACGACGTCTTCTATTCCGGTTTCTGGAAAATAGATATCGTTGTTTTTTAAAAACGATTTTCTAAAAATTTTGACCCATATGAAAGCAGGATGTCCTAATATTGATGGATCTTCGTTTATACTGTCTATTTTTATCTCGGATTCGAGTTCTCTAAATGGTATCTTAGCATCATCAACCAGTTTATACCATCTTCCAGATACTATATCAACGTCTTCTTTGATTATTCTATTGTGTAATATTTCGCACGCGGTTGGCTCAAAAAAATCGTCCTGATCCATGAACATCAGATAATCTGCTGATGCTGCATCCATTCCTATGTTTCGGGGTACACCGGGATGGCCGTGGTTTTCAGCTAAACTGATAATTTTAATGTTTTCATATTTTTTAGCATATTTTTGAAGTACTTCTAAGGTAGAATCCATTGAATTATCATTAACCAGTATAACCTCTAAATTTTTAAAACCGATGCTTTGGTTTATAATTGATTCCAAACCTTTTTCAATATATTTTTCCGCATTATATAGAGGAACTATGATACTTATTAAATAAGACAATAAACCCCCACCTTTTCTTGTTTTAGGAGCCAATTTAAGATTATATTTATATACTCCATAATTCTACATCACTATGTAAAATTTAATTCATCTTACTTTATTTAAATATTTACACGACTTATTTAAGAAATGATAAGAAAAATTTATATTATCTGTTCCTTAATTATAGTAAATACTAAATTTTAGATTTCTGAATATCATTTATTCACTAAAAAATAGAAGGGAAAAAGTATACTGGACCGGTTTAATCAATATATTTTTCAGGATTTTCATTCATTCATTAAACAAAACAAATATGAAAAACAGCTATTAATTTATTTAGGGATGTTTTAGATATCATGTTAGATCACAGATTCATAAAAAACTTCACCAAGTACAAATTTCTCCTGGTTGAACTAGTTAAAAGAGATATCACTGTAAAATACAGGGGATCTGTATTGGGAATATTATGGAGTTTTTTAAACCCATTACTGCACATGATGGTGTTAACCATAGTGTTCGGGACTTTTTTTGGAAAGAGCATACCTAACTTTGCAGTTTATGCTTTAACCGGGTTTTTAATATTTTCTTTCTTCTCATCAGCCACCACGCTGTCAATGAATTCTATAAAGAAAGGGGCGCCGATTCTAAAAAAGATGTATGTTCCTAAATATATCTATGCACTGGCAGGTATTTTATCAGAAACAATCAATCTCCTCATTTCCATGATTGTATTGATTTTAGTAATGCTATTCACTGGATGTCCATTTTCAATTTTTAATTTAACGGCCATAATACCAATATTTTTCTTATTCATATTCACTATTGGCTGTGGTTTAATACTGGCCACTATAAATGTCTTTTTCAAAGATGTAAAATATTTATATGGTGTATTCACGCGTTTACTGTTATATGGCTGTGCTATATTTTACCCCATAACCATCATACCCGAGCAGTTCATAATTGTATTTTATGCTAATCCCGTATATTGCGCGATTAGTGGACTTAGGGATTCAATTCTCTATGGAACATTACCTGGAACCGGATTATTATTGTATTTAAGTCTGATTTCAGTCATAACCCTAATCATTGGAATTATTGTATTTTATAAAAGTCAGGATAAATTCATATTACACCTTTAGGAGGGATATATTGGATACAACTAATCAACAAATAGAAAATCAAGAATCTAGTGGCTCAAGTTCTGAAAAATCCAATAAGCCCGGAAAAGTAGTTATCAAGGCAGAACATGTAACCATGAAATTTGACATGAGCCCTGAAAAGATTGATAATCTTAAGGAATATGTTATCAAATGGATTAAAAGGGATATTAAAAAAGAAGAATTTATAGCCCTTGATGATGTTTCATTTAGCTTGAATAAAGGGGATCGGCTAGGATTAATTGGATTAAATGGTGCAGGTAAAAGTACTCTGCTAAAAATCATAGCCGGGGTAATGAAACCTACTTCTGGAAATATTTCGGTTTCTGGAAAAATAGCTCCTTTGTTAGAATTAGGTGCTGGGTTTGATCCAAATTACACTGGAAACGAAAATATTTTTTTAAATGGAGCAATTTTAGGTTATTCAAAAGAATTTTTAGAGGAAAAATATGATGAAATCGCCGAATTTTCAGAATTAGGTCGATTTCTAAAAATTCCTATTAAGAATTATTCCTCAGGTATGCGTTCTAAGCTAGGGTTTTCCATAGCTACCATTGTAGAACCAGATATATTAATACTGGATGAAGTATTATCTGTAGGAGATGCCAAATTCAGGAGAAAAAGTGGAGATAAAATTCGTTCGTTATTTGATTCCGGTGTAACAGTATTATTAGTTTCTCATTCCATAACTCAAGTCAGAGAGTTGTGCAATAAAGTTATCTGGCTTGAGAATGGAAAAATTGTTATGAGTGGAGACGCTGATGAAGTGTGTGACGCCTACATGAAAAGCGTGGAATAAGATATCTGAGGGGTTTATTCATGAATAAAGATAAAATTTTAGTCAGTATCATAATTCCAGTTTTTAATACTGAAGACTATCTGGAAGAGTGCTTGGACAGCTTAATTAATCAAACCTTAAAAAATATTGAAATCATCTGCATCAACGACGGATCCACAGATAACTCTCTAAATATCCTAAAAGATTACGCGGCACGTGATAACCGCATTAAAATTATTGATAAAAAGAATGAAGGACAATCTGTTGCTCGAAATAGGGGCGTTAAAGAGGCTAAAGGGGAATATATAGCTTTTGTTGACTCTGATGATTACATTAACTTAAACGCCTACGAGTTATTATACGATTTTGCTAAAAAACATGACCACGATATGGTTCTATGTGATGTTATCCGCTTCAATTCAGAAAAAACATGGAGGGCAAAATTACATAGAATTTCTATCCCTGTTGATGAAGTAATTGTTTCCACCAACATACTTGAAAGGCCCACTCTGATATATGATACCGGCCCATGGAATAAACTTATAAAAAAGAGTTTTTGGGATGAAAACAAGTTTTCATTTTTAGATGGGTACTTATATGAAGACTTGTTGATATCTGCGGAAATGCATTGCGCTGCAAAATCTGTGGGAATATGCCCCCAGACTCGATACTACTGGAGATTCCGTGAAGGTGAAAATATATCAACCACGCAAAATACACTGCGTATTAAAAATCTCCAGGACAGAGTATTCATTATCAATAAATTATCTGATTTGTATAAATCTAAACCAGAATATAATTCAT
Source organism: Methanobacterium alcaliphilum (assembly GCF_023227715.1). NCBI lineage: Archaea > Methanobacteriati > Methanobacteriota > Methanobacteria > Methanobacteriales > Methanobacteriaceae > Methanobacterium > Methanobacterium alcaliphilum. The sequence goes on along the minus strand of NZ_JALKIF010000013.1, from coordinate 21,155 downwards.
TACTACTTCCCCATTATAAAAAATGCATGGAATATGACCTGATGATATTTCTGGACAAAGTAAACATGGCTTCTGAAGAATATTTAAAAGAATTAATTCGCCAAATAACTCCTTTGGTGGATGAAATTGGCCTGGGAAAAGACATAAATCTCAGAGTCTGGGATAAGTTCAAATATCAACTAATCAAGGACAATGACGTTGAAACCCTTAAGAAAGTGACTACTTACACTCAAAAATATAATAAAAAAGGAAGGATAATGAGAAGTGCCTGTATGCTGGCCAATGCATTAAAGGACAACATTTTAATGAAATTATGGAAATTCCGCCAGGCCAATAAAGCAGTTTAAATAAAAAAATTTCAGGTTAGTTTTCCTCATGAAGCTTAAAAAATTAAAAAAAAAATTTCACTTATATCGAAAAAATGCTGTTTTAGATAACTATTATACTGATCTTCCCTTAGAAGAAAACTTAATTTTCATAGAATCCAAAAATGGCAATGATATAGCGGGAAATATCTTTTATATTCTGAAAGAATTAAGCAAAAAAGAATATTCCACTTATAAAGTTGTAATATCCTTAAAAAGTAAACTATGGGATACTAAACGTGTTTTATTAGGCAACTATGGTATATTTAATATTATATTCACTGAAACGGGCACTTTAGAATACTATAAATACCTCTACAGTGCCCATTATTTATTTTCTGATGCGACTTTACCTCCAGCTTTTGTTAAAAAGAAGGGTCAAATTTATTTGAATACATGGCATGGAACTCCCCTTAAAAAATTGGGAAAAGCTAATGCTAAAAGGGGCTATGGTCTGGGTAATGTACAACGAAATTTTGTTATGGCTGATTATCTGCTCTATCCCAATCCTTTCATGCAAAAGACTATGATAAGTTCATTCATGCTGGAAAATCTGAGTAAAGCCATGATTATGAATGAGGGATACCCTCGAAATTCTATATTCTTTGATAAAAATGCAGTAGCTAGCCTTAAATCTGAAATGGGAATTGAAGATAAACAGGTAATTGTTTACATGCCTACTTGGAGAGGTATCTACAGCGACCTGGATATCAAAGGCCAAAACCAGGCAGTTAAAAAGTATTTATCTAAACTTGATGAACTTTTATCTGAAGAACAGATATTATATGTTAAATTACATACTGTTGTAAAAGACCAAATTAATTACAAAGAATATAATCATATAAAGCCGTTTCCAAGAGACTATGAAACGTATCATTTCTTGAACTCTGCGGATTGTTTGATAACAGATTATTCAAGTGTATTCTTTGATTATGCTTGTTCTGGAAAGAAAATAATATTATTTGCTTATGATGAAGAAGAATACTTAAAAACTGTGGGCACTTACTTTTCATTGGATGAATTACCATTTCCCCAGGTTTATAATGTGCCTGATTTAATTAAAGAGATAAATACTTCTAAAAATTATGAAGATACTCCATTTTTAGAGAAATTTTGCAAATATGATAATCTTGACGCGGCAAAAAATATCTGCGAATACCTTATTTTAAATAAAGAGAATGATATTCCATTAAAAAATATTAAATCGAATGGTAAAGAAAATGTTTTGATTTATACTAACAGTTTAAATGATAATTCGTTAAAAAAATTTTTCAATAAAGCCGATTTCAGCAAAAAAAATTATTTTCTGACCTTTAGGGCATCTAAGGTAAAAGATAATGCAGAGCGATTATACGAAATATCACATAAATTGAACTACATTCCCCTGCATGATAATTTGACTGTCACTATCCAAGACGCATTAGCCATAAAACTGTTTTTTAAGTATAATATTTCCAGTAATAAGATCAAAAAGCAATTAGATCGGTTTTATAAACGTAATTTAAATAAATATTACCCTTCCATTGACTTTGATCAAATAATACACATCACAGGGCATGATAAACAGATAATTAATCTTTTTGCGAGATATCCTTCTCAAAAAACAATTTTCATGCACAAAGATTTGATAAAAAAATTAAAAAAAGAGAAGATAACCCTGTCTTATTATGATCAGGTAGTTCTACTCAAAAGAAATTTATTGGAACCCGCTTTAAAAGTATATCCAAAAAAAGACAAGATAATCAAGTTAGAAGATTTTATTGAAAAATTAAGTGAATGATTACATGAAAGCCGGAATACTAACTTTAAATTCAGCTCATAACTTCGGAGCATCACTGCAGGCATATGCTCTCCAAAAAACATTGGAAAATCTGGGTTTCGAGACAGAGATAATCAACTACCGTTATAAAAAGATTGATTATGTATACAATCCCTACAGGCGAAGTAAAAAAGGATTACTGGATATAGGGTTTTATTTAAGTAGAATAAAATTACATACTCTGGACAAATACAAAATCACCAAATATGATAACTACGAAACATTCTTTAAAGAATACTTTAATCTCACCCCCCCTTACAATACACTTAACCAATTAATGGACGCTGAGTGGGGCCATGATTTTTATATATGTGGAAGCGATCAAATATGGAGCGCACATATCACGAGGGGATTACAACCACCTTATTTTTTAGATTTCTTGCCTGAAGACTCTAAAAAGATAGCTTATGCTGCCAGTTTAGGTACAGACACTATCAACGAATATGATATTCCTATTTTTAAACAGTATCTATTTAATCTGGATAATATTTCAATTCGAGAACAATCATCCATTAAAGCACTGAAAAAATGCACCGACAAACCATTAGACGTGACCATTGACCCAACATTGCTTCTAAAAAAAGAAGACTATGACGAACTCAAAATAGACCCCTCATTTAAAGACAAGGATTATATTTTTGTATATGTCATTGACCGTAATGAAGAACTCTATAAAATAGCAGAAAAGATATCTCAGGAAGAAAACTTACCAGTGGTATTTTCCAGCCCTTATCTAAAACCAGAAAAAGTATTTAAAAAACAGATGGATCATGTATGGGACATGGGACCACGAGAATTTTTAGGGGTCCTGGCTAATGCTAAATATGTGGTAACTAATTCATTTCACGGGAACATTTTCTCCATCATCTACCAGAAACCATTCATTTCTGCACCACACCAGGTGACTTCTGCCAGAGTGCTGCAGTTTTTGGAAAAAATAAACCTTAAACAAGTATTATTCACAGATTCCAATGAATTTAGCAATATTAAAGATGTTAAAATTGATTATGTTGATGTAGGGAAGAAACTTAATGATTTGAAACAAGAATCAATCAACTTCTTGAAAAAATCAATGGTCAAAGATAAAAAAGTAAAACCAAATTATTTTGAAAATAAGCTGAAATTAACTTGTTATGGTTGTTATGCATGTAAAGAGATCTGCCCCACCGGTGCTATTAGCATGGTTGAAGATTTTGAAGGGTTTGTATATCCTAAAATAGATGAAGAAAGATGCAACAACTGTGATTTATGCAAAAAAACCTGTATATTCTCTAAGGATGAACTAAAAAATACGGATATGCATTTAGTATATGCTGCCTATAACACACATAAAGAGGTGAGGGAATCCAGCTCTTCTGGAGGAATATTTTTACCACTAGCACAGGAATTTATTGAAAACGGTGGATACGTGGTGGGAGTGGCATATGATGAGAATATGGAGGCTCGATATATGGTTGCTGAGACCATGGAGGAGTGCAGAAAATTCAGCGGTTCTAAATATGTTAGAAGCAACATTGAAAAAATCCTTCCCGAGATAAAAAAACTCTTAGATGATGGTAAAAAAGTTCTCTTCACTGGAATTCCCTGCCATGTAGCAGGATTGAAAGGATATATTGGAAACAAAGATAATCTATTCACAACAGAGATTTTATGCCATTCTAACCCATCTCCTAAAGTATTCCGGAAATACATACATTATTTAGAAGAAAAATTTGAATCAAAAGTCATAGACTTTAAATTCAAGAATAAATCAAAGGGATGGAACTCTCCCTCTGTAGAAATAATATTTGAAAACGGCAAAAAAATAATTGAAAATGCTAAATACAATAATTACACCCGAGCATTTCAGATGGGACTCACTGCCAGACCATGCTGTTATAACTGTGAGTTTATAAAAGAGAACCGGGCAGGAGATATAACCATCGCTGATTTCTGGGGTATTGAAAAGATTGAAGAAGAATGGAATGATGATAGGGGAACTTCCCTTATAATTGTAAATAATGATAAAGGTCAAATCTTACTGGATAAAATAGAGGGGCAATTAAAGATAATCCAAAAAACCATGGGAGAAGCATTTATCAAAAACCATAAACGGCCTGTTATTATGCGCAGGGAACGCAATGAATTCTTTGACAGGTTGAATAAAGAAAATATAGATGAACTGCTCTATTCTTATAATCTTTTAAAACAGAGATTGGATACGCATAAAAAGTGATTAATTGTAGAAAATAAATCTCACATTATCCATCAATAATATTCAAAAGACACTCCAAAGCCAACTCCCTCATTAAAATAAAATAAATATACTTAATCCCTAGGTTCGGGGGATTAACTATGTTAAATATGAATCAATATTTAAAATAAATGGGGGTTGCTAACTTATTTATTTTTAATTTCCTATTTGGTAGTAGTCAAAGCCCATCTTTTCCAGATAATTTTTGTTATACTGGTTCCTTCCGTCAAAAATGATTTTATTTTTTAGCTTTTTGCCAATCTCATCAAAATCAGGACTTCTAAATTCTTTCCACTCGGTGATTAATATTAATGCGTCGGCATCATTGATTACATCATATTTATCTAAAAATTGTATACTATTTTCGTCTTTAAAGTAATATTTTTGAGCTATTTCCATGGCCTTAGGATCGTAAGCCTTAATATTTGCACCTAATTCTATTAACTTTTTTATAATAACCACAGATGGTGCTTCTCGCATATCATCAGTTTCTGGTTTAAATGAGAGCCCCCAAATAGCGAAAGTACGGTTAGATAAATCCTCACCAAATCTTTTAATGATTTTTTTAATGATAACTCTTTTTTGTTCGTGGTTAACATTTTCAACTTCTTTTAATATTTTGGATTCATAGTCGTGATCTTGGGCGGTTTTGATTAATGCCTGAACGTCTTTTGGGAAGCAACTTCCCCCATAACCGCAACCAGCATATAAAAAGCTGTATCCAATTCTTTTATCACTACCCATGCCTATTCGCACGTGGTTTATATCAGCCCCGACGATTTCGCAGATATTGGCCATTTCATTCATAAATGATATACGGGTGGCCAGCATGGCATTAGATGCATATTTGGTCATTTCAGCACTCCTAATATCCATAGTTATCATTCTCTCATGGTTGAGAGTAAATGGGGCATATAATGCTTTCATAATCTCAATAACATCTTCATTGTCTGAACCAATGACTATTCGATCAGGATGCATAAAGTCTTCTACTGCAGCACCTTCTTTTAAAAATTCAGGGTTTGAAACAACATTGATTTTGTAAGGAACTTCTCTTTTGTCCAGTTCTTTTTGTATGGTTTCCTTTACTTTATCTGCGGTACCTACTGGAACGGTTGATTTATCCACCACAATCAAATCATGGGACATTTTTTGGCCAATTTCTCTTGCTGCATTTAGAACGTATTTCAAATCAGCACTACCATCCTCATCCATAGGGGTTCCAACAGCAATAAAACAGATATCTGAGTTAGTTAAAGCTTCAACTAAATCTTTAGTGAAAACAAGGTTTTCATGTTCAAAGTTCCTCACCACTAACTCTTCTAAACCGGGCTCATAAATAGGGACGATTCCTTTTTTAAGACTTTGAATTTTATTATTATCAATATCTACACAGTAAACCAGGTTTCCCATCTCTGAAAAACATGTTCCTGTAACTAATCCCACGTAACCTGTTCCAATAATTGTGATTTTCATTTTTATCCCTTATGTTCATAAAATGATTACTTTTTTAGAATTTCTAAAATGCGAGATACTCTTACTTCGAAAGTATGGTCTTTTAAGACTATATCTCTGCACTTTTCACTTTTATGATTCTTTTCATCTTCATGTTCTAAATAATAATCAATTAATTTATTTAATTCTTCTGCATCAGAGTAAGTAACTAATTCATTATTAAAAATTTCTTTAGCCCCATCGATTTCATCGGATATTATAAAAGCACCTGATGCAAATCCATCAAATAATCTATTAGATATAAATCCTTTTTCACGCATATCATCCCAGTGATCATTAAGTAATATTTCACATGAAGAATATGCTTTATGGAGTTCGATGTTGGAGATATGTTCTCCAGAAATGTATTTGGGGTCTACTTTATCCCCCCAATATTTACCATATAAACTAAAATCTTTAGTGGTTGGTAATAAATCTTTTATAATCTTCCGGGAATTTCTCCTTCCGTTTCCTACAAATAATAATTCATGTTTATATTCAGAGGATGGTTCAGGATAGAAAACTTCTGGGTCGGTGCATTGCAATAATGGTTCTACTGGAACACTTACTTCATCCTTTAATTTAGCAGCCCATTTTTCAGAAGCAATAAAAACATGATCATATTCATTATATTCTTCCAGGCTTACCATATCTGGATGGGAAATGTTCCACATGATATTAAAGTTGTGTGGTTTTGGTTCATATTTAACTAATCCTCTTAGAACAAAAACTACATCTGCGTTATCTTCTTCTCCCCATTGATAAGCAAAATGAATATTTACGTCATGTCCTTTTCTTTCGAACTGTTTTTTTAAAGCAAGAGCAAAGTGATAATCTCCCCAGTATTGACAGGTTTTCCAATCAGGAGCAGGAACTTTAATTGAAATTTCAAGGTTTTCTTTTCCACTGATTATATCTAGCTTCTTTTTGATTACATCTTCTCGAGAAAATGTTTTTTCTGTTTCATCTAATTGCTTAATCTTCTGTTTTTTTGCAGCTTTTTGTGATATTAATCTTCCTTCTTTAATACCATATAAACTGTAATGAACCAGTGGATTTAAATTGGATTCTTTAACATCTTTATACCTTTTCAAATAATATTTCGCTACAAATGAAGGATTTGGCTTCTTACCCTCTTTGAAACCATGATATATATAATGCAAAATAGGATCCATTCCAGATTGCCTTACACTTGGGCTATTTTTTAGATAAAAACCAATATTTAATAGTTTATTCTTTTTTATAGCAGTATAACCTTTTATATTAAGTAAAGTGTTTTTCATACCATTTTGTGGATGGGTTAATAGGAATAAACTAGGAAATTTAGAAATCAATCTTTGGTATAGTGACCTATTAATATTACAATGATATTCCAAGGTGTAATACTTAGATTTTAAATTTTTAATCTCTTTATTATTCTTTGTTTCTTTTTTAAAGGTTACATAATTATGTGACAGTTGTTCACACGCTTCTAATATATTGGACAATGGGTTTATTTTATGATCAGTATATTTTATCGCAATATTTTTACAGAAAGATAGTTCCATAGGATCTTTAGTGTATGTAATTTCGGCATTGTCCTCTTTTAAAGCATATTCTGATGCAAATCTAGTCACATCTTCTTTTTTGACAGTTTCATTATTTTTAATTTGGTCAAATATTTTTTTCCAGTGTAAACTGTGCCTGGGTTTTCTTTCAGTACTGGATAATGCATTTATCCATCCTATAGACACCTTAGAAATTGCCTGTTCAACTGATCTTATAGGAAAATGAGCTATCCGTAAATCATCATTGTGAACAAGTTTCATTGAATCTTCATATTTTGGACTATATAATAATCTATGACTTCCTCGACCTATTTCTATATCATAATTTTTCACTAAATCTTTGGTAATTATTATTTTAGAATTTGCTATTACCAATGATCTTTCAATGTTTTCATCCCTAAAGTAAGTGATTCTGGAAGGTATGAATTTGTCCGTCTTGTTTTTTCCTAAATATGGGATGTAAGTTCTCCATAAAACAGAATGATAAGTGCCTTGTTCAATTTTTTCTAGATACTCTCTTGGGTTTTTTTTATTGGCTGATATTAAAAATTCATCCGCATCTAATGGGACAATAATATCTGCATTAAATTCTTCCACTGCTTTTTTTAGAAGGAGTGTCATTTTAGCAACTTTATCAAATTCACTGTCTGTGTCTTCAAAGATAAATATTGGGAGATTTTCTTTTTCAAGAAGTTTTAATATGTGTAGAGTTTCATCGGTACTTCCATTATCTAAAATAATCATTCCATCAAAAATATTAGAATTATATCTTACGAATGATTCAATGATGTCCATTTCATTTTTAACCATGCTGATGGAGAATATTTTTTTATCATACGCCATTTAGTTTCCGTCCTTATTTGGGTTATACTATAAAGTTTTCAATTTTTAGCTAATTTGTAATTATTCTTTGTCAAAATTATTGGGATGACGTTTAGGATTAGATAGCTAATTAAAAGAATGATTAATATAAGATAATGAATTTAAGTGAAAGAACTATTTAAAAATTTCGAATTATATATATGATGGATTTCTCTTTAATCAATAATATTCAAAAAAATTGATAAAAAGTTTGTGTTAATCATTGAATTATATTTTTTTATTATACAATTCAAGATAATCATCTGCCATTTCTTCAGTATTTCTTATTTTAATTTTATTCACTTTCCTAGCGGTTTTGATATATTTTTCTTTTGATTCAATAATTTTCAATATTTGTTGGTAAGCTTTGGATGGGTTTTCAAGCTCTAAAAGCCACCCTCCACCATTTTTGTTCACTCGTTCTTCTAAAACTCCTATTTTGGTGGTTAAAACTGGTATTCCGCAGCTCCATGCTTCAGATAATGTATGGCAATAAGTTTCTGGCCATATGGATAGTATTCCAATAAAAGATGGCTTAACGTTTTTCACGATTTGACAAAAATTATCTCTTTTATAATGCCCATGATAAGTTCCATATGACTTCAAATCATCATCTAAAGCCCCCATAAAATGAAAATCTAATAAAGAATTTTTGTCAAATTTTTTGAGTTTTTTAATAAATTCTGCACCTTTCTGGTTCTTTATATCTCCTGGAAATAAAATTTTAGTAGGTTTTTCATTTGAAGGTATTTCATATGGTTCAAGGTCTGTATTTTTTTTAAAATCTCGGCCATGTTCTATAACAATAAATTCTTTTTGTGATAGTTCTGGATAAATCGAAATAAAAAGTTTTTTAACAATTTGAGAAGTAGTTACAAATGCAGAAGCGGAGGGTAATATTTTCGAAACTTCTTTCCGCCATTTTTTGCTGAATGATTTGAGGTTAGGGAGATCTTTTAATATTTCCAGAGTTAGATTGCATTGACCGTCTCCCTCTGTGCAGTTACCAGCACAATATTTATTTTTTTCGTCAAGTAAATTATAAGATGGGCAAATGAAATAGAAATCATGGAAAGAAATGATTAAAGGAATACCCAATTTTTTTGCTATTATCGGTAAATCAAAAGTATGCTGTATTAAATGCCTTATATGTATAATATCTATTTTTAATGCAGTAATAACATTAAAATAAACATCTCGGAATTCTAAATTGTAAAAATCTTTCGCGGACCATTTTGATTCAATATCCCATGATTCTATTGTATCAAATTTGTTGTCTATGTATCTTTGTAGAGTAATTTTTTTAGAATTTGAAACAAGTACAAAACAATCAAAATCTTTTTGAACATTTTTCATAAGATCTATATTTGTAAATTGAGTGCCTCCACCACCATGATGAACAACATATAAAATTCTTCTTTTACATATTCCCTTTTCTTTAGCACTATTTAATGCATATTTCACGTGATCTTGGATATTTTTAAGTTTTTTGGAGTCAAAAAATTTCCAGATTCTTTTTATATAAGTAGGATGTTTTTTTTCGAGTATTATCTGGTTTTCTTCTTTTAATTTAATAGATTCTGAAGAAAATGAAGCACTTCGATTATGATAAATAAATGTAGAATCATCATATGTATGCTTCCATTTTTTATATAATGCTCTCATACAAAAATCATTTTCTTCTCCATATCCCCTTCCAAAACTTTTTTCATCAAATAAACCAATGTGGTTTATAGTTTCTCTTTTGATGAACATACAAAAACCATTTCCAGTGGGGGCGTTAACATGTATATTTTCTGATGCTTTTTCAACTAAATGTGCCATTTCATCAAGTGATAAAAATTCTGGTATTGGGTTGTCTTCCCCCATTTCTGGCACAGAAACACTAGATGCATTGGTTAATGGTGTTACAGTAGCTATCCTTTCATCTGAATAGGCTGCAATTATTAGTTTAGGGAGCCATTTGGGAGTGACTATAGTATCACTATTTAATATCACAACGTCTCCTTTTGAAATTTTCATTCCTGAATTTATATTTTTTATGAATCCCTGATTTTTGGGATTATTTATGATTGTAATATTGCCCCTATCTTTTATTTTATTTAATAATGGTTTAATTCGGTCATCTGTGCTATTGTCATTTATTAATATCAATTCATAGGGGATTGGGGTGTTTTTTAGAACGCTTTCTATACATCTTTTTGCATCTTCATAAGCATTATAAATTGGTATTATAATGACTATTTTTTCTTTCGGATTCAAAGCATCTAAAATCCTGTTTATTTGGAAGTGGTCATATGGTGATAAATTTTTTTTGGTTTGTCGCCCCTCCTTTATTCCATATAAACTATAATGGACAAGGGGATTGAGATCGGAATCCCTCACATCTTTATATCTTTTAAGATAATAATTATTGTTGAATTGGGGATGAGGATTCCTACCTTCTCTAAATCCATGATAAAAATAATGAATTAACGGATCCATTTTGGCATTTTTCACATCAGGATTATTACTTAAATAGTATTTTTTATCAAAAAGATTGGCTTCTTTTATCTTTTTATAAGCGTTGATATAGATTGATGCGTTTTTAATTCTCCATTTTTCATTTAATAGAATATAAAGTGTTGGATTTTTTAAAATATTGAAATTTTTAGCTTTTTTTAGCACCATCTAAATTCATTCCTTTTTTCTACTTTCTAATATGGCTTCAGCAGTAGCTTTTAAGTATCCATAACCAAATTTTTGGTCTGGTTCTAAATGAGCACCTTCAGCCCATTCATTCCATGCATTAATAAATATGTATCTTTTTTCTTGATCCATATTTTCGTTAGTAAATGTAATAACATCAGATAACCATTTTTTATAGATAGAAGGATCACTCACATAAACTTGCCCGTTATTCCCTCTGCGGGCAGTATTGTCCCATGAAGGGATGACTGTTTTAAATTTGAAGTAGTTATCTTCTTCCATGTACTCTTTATTCGCAACAAATTTTTCTAAATCATATACGGTGGGGTTTGCTCCTTTATTTATGAACTGAACTGGTTTGCTTTGAGTTGGATGAGGCGTATTTGGTGGAAATTCCACGGCTCCATCTAAACCATATGTTTCAGGATCAGTAAAATCATGGCGTTTTGCTCCAAGTATGAACAATTCACCCAAATTCTCTTTTTTAAAGTATTCTCTCCATATTTTGAATGTTTCTCGGGGTTTAGGGAGTAATTGGGGTTTATAAACAATTATTAAATGTTTTCCATCAATTTTGATATATCTTCCATCCTTAAAATATTTGCTCAAATCTTTTATAATATTTAAATCATCCTCTGGAGAATATTTCTGTGCAATTAAGATATCTTCATCCATTCCATCCCATCTTCTACTCCAGTTTTCATTTGCCCAGCATAAACAGAAGGGTAAGTTCAGTTCAGGGTTGTTTAAAAACATATTTAATGGTTTTTCTAGCAATCTTTTGCCATTGAACCAATAATAATAAAAACAAAAACCAAAAATGCCATATTTTTTCGCAAGTTCAATTTGTCTTTTTTGCGTTTCAATTAATCTTAAATCATAAAATCCCAAATCAATGGGCAAATGGGGTTGATAATGCCCTATAAATTTAGGTAATGCTTTACTTACATTTGTCCATTCAGTGAAACCTTTACCCCACCATTCATCATTTTCTTTTATGGGATGAAATTGGGGGAGATAAAAAGCTATTAATTTTATATCTTGTGGGGTTAAGTTCACATTGAAATTATCTTCATACTCCACGAAGCTAGAATATTTATTAGACGAATTTAAGAGATTAAAAATATATTGGGAGTTTATTTGATGTTCATTTTTGAGTTTACCATATTTTTTTGATAGATTGGAAAAGTTTTGTGACTTTTTTTTGTATTTAACCCTCAATTTTTCATGTGCTGTTGATTTTTTCCAATTTTTATACATGGGTTTATTTTTTAATAAAAATCCAAAATGTATATAAAATCCATTTTTTATCTTTGTTTTTTTTTGTTGAGTGATCGGTAACTTTTTATAAATCTGTTTTATAAAGCCAATTATGGATGGCTTTTGGATTTTTGTATTTTCATAAGACATCTATGTTGCCCCTTACGCTTTTTGTTTGCAAAAAAAGAAATTAAAAAACTGAAAAATATAGTTATTTTTGTGAGAGACTATAAAGTTAAGTGGGTGTTAGAATGTTCATCATTATTCCTAATCTATTAGTCGTTGTTCTTTAGCAAACTAGAAACATAGTAATTATAAAAAATTTCTCTGAAAATTATTTAACCCACTACTTTACAACTCCTTTTATGAAAAAATCATTTATATTAATTTAATTTTGAAACTAAATATATATACATATTAGGTTATATCTTACAAAGGTGCATTTTTATGACCATTAAAAATCCTATTAAATTAATCAAAAAGGCTAACAAATCTTTCAATATTTATTTGAAAAATTATAAAAAAATAAATAAATTTATAAAGGATTATTATAAAAACAGCGAAGAAATCAAGGATTTCATTGAGTTATACAAAACTGATCAAGTGAAATTGAATAACCGGTATAAAAAATTGGATAATGATCATGATAATTTTGATAGATTTATAGGGGATTGGTCTTCTAGAAGATTAGATATCGATAATGCCATCCATATATTAAATGAAAACTATAAAAAAACTAAAGAATACTTTTTTAATGGCGATGAACTTTTGTTTAAGGAAATGTTGGTAAATACAGATCATTTTTTCCAGATGTGTTATTATAATAATATTGAATTATTAGCTGCGTCATTTGCTGAAAAGAAAATATATTTGAAAACAGAAGATGGCATAATTTTATCTACTAATAATAGATCTTGGACTATTGAGGAAATATTTGCACGCAATGGTTATTCAATACCACAATTATATGCATTTAAAGAATTCGTTGTTTTTGATATTGGTATGAATAGAGGATATGCTTCTCTAAAATTCGCAAGTTTAGATTCATGTAAAGCCGTTTTTGGATTTGAAATAGATGATAATACATATGAAATTGCTTTAGAAAATTTTAAGCTTAATAAAACTTTATCTAACAAAATTAATGCATATAATTTTGGTCTTTATGATGAAGAGAAAGATTTAGAGCTATACTATATTCCCGGCTATGATGGAATAACTACAGCTAATTTAGAATTTGCAAAAACACAATCAGAATGGGTAAGAGAACAAAAACAAATGAAGATAAAAAAATCAAAGGTAAAGATGGCAAGTGATGTAATATCTACTATAATAAAAAATGAAAATATTACTTCTAATATTGTCTTAAAAATTGACACAGAGGGTGCTGAACATAAAATTATAGATGATTTAATATCCCATGATTTATTAGATAAAATAGATGTTATTATGGGAGAAATTCATTTAGAAACACAAGATCTTGAAAGTAAATTACAAGGATTTAAGAAGATTCGGAAAGAGTATATCACAGAATCTGTTTATAATTTTTGTTTTGTTAAAGAAAAGTTTTATAATGAATATTCTTTAGCGGAATAATGGAATTTAATTATTTTTCTTAAAAGTTAATAAAAATAATGGGAAAAATAAAGAATTTTTACCCATACATCTTCTCGTAATAACCTTGATATTCTCCACTTTTTACTTTTTCCATCCAATCGGGGTTATCTAAATACCATTGGATAGTTTCAGCAATACCTGTTTCAAAGGTATATTTAGGTTCCCATCCTAATTCTTTCTGTATTTTACTGGAATCAATAGCATATCTCCTGTCATGACCTAATCGGTCTTCAACATATTTAATGAGAGTTTCAGATTTTTCTAGGTTTTCAAGAATTAATTTAATAATTTCTATATTGGGTTTCTCATTATTTCCACCGATATTATACACTTCTCCAGATTTCCCTTTATGAAGAACAAGATCTATGGCGGTGCAGTGGTCATATACATGTAACCAGTCCCTTACATTCAAACCATCCCCGTAAACCGGTAATTCCTTATCTTCAAGGGCATTAGAAATCATCAATGGAATTAATTTCTCAGGGAATTGGTAAGGACCATAATTATTTGAGCATCTGGTGATGTTAATGGGTAACTTAAAGGTCTTGTGATAAGCTCTAACCATTAAATCTGCTCCTGCTTTACTGGCAGAATATGGGCTGTTTGCTGCAAGAGGGGTGTCTTCTCTGAAATAACCATCTTTTCCTAAAGAACCATAGACTTCATCTGTAGATATCTGTAAAAACTTATTTATTCCAAATTCTTTGGCTGCATCTAGAAGAACCTGCGTACCTAATATATTGGATTTGATGAATATTTCAGGATCTTTTATACTTCGATCTACATGGGATTCAGCTGCAAAATTTATAATATAATCCACATCTGAAACAATTTCATGAATTAATTTTTTATCGTTTATATTGCCTTTGATAAAAATGTAATTGGGGTTTTCTTCGATCCCACTTAGATTTTCTAAGTTTCCACAGTAGGTTAGATCATCTAAATTTATGATTTCATAATCTGGATATTTGTCCAGCATATATCTAACAAAGTTACTGCCAATGAACCCGGCTCCACCAGTAATAAGTATTTTTGTCATCTTTTCGCCTCAAATAATTAATTTTAAAATAAAATTATGTGTTAAAAATCAACATCCGTTTCTTTTAAGGTTTTCCACATTTTATCTTTATCAGATAAAATAACTTCTCCGATATCTTCAAGTGGCCATTCAATTCCTATCTCGGGATCATCCCAGAGGATTCCGCCTTCATCTGCAGCTTCATAAAAGCTGGTGCATTTATAAGTAAATTCTGCTTCATCAGACAATACTAAAAATCCGTGCCCAAACCCTTCTGGAACATAAAATTGTTTTTTATTTTCTTCAGAAAGGATTATTCCTTCCCATTTTCCGTAAGTAGCTGAATCCTTCCTCAAATCAACAGCCACATCAAAAACTTCCCCTTTTATAGCCCTAACAAGTTTTCCCTGAGGTTTAGTATATTGGAAGTGAAGTCCCCTTAGAACTCCTTTTTTAGATTTAGATTGATTATCTTGGACAAATTTCATATCAAGCCCGGCTTCTTTAAATTCGCCCTCATGATATGTTTCCATAAAATAACCTCGCTCATCACCAAACACAGTAGGTTCTATAATATGAACTCCTTCAATAGATGTTTCTGTGAATTTGAATTTACTCATGTTTTATTCTCCATACTCAATTTTTTAGCTTCTATGGCCCATGGCCATTTTCTTATTTCATTAAGAACTTCTTCTTTGTCCATTTGTAACATTTTTCGAAGTAGTTCTGAGTTATTTTTTGATCTTATTCGTGGTTGATCATGGTAGAGGTGATATACTATTTCATCTATTCGTATTTGTTTAATATTTAGTAAATCTGCCCGTATCATGATTTCGTTATCTTCCCCGCCCCAACCCTTGAAATATTCATTTAACATGCCAACTTCAATAAATGATTGTTTATTCCAAAAAACAATACATCCATCATTCAAATCCCGTTTTTGTTCTATGGAATCAACTGCATTAAAGTCATATGATTTTGTAAATTCTGATTTATTTTCTATGTCTTTAATACGCCTATTGAATGGAAATACGATCTCAAAACCTTCATCCAATAAATTGAGTGATTTTTCTAGATTAATCTTCTCAGCTAAACAATCCATGTCATGTATACAAATGTATGGTGTTTTTGAATATAATGCTCCTTTATTTGCTGCTAGGGATCTATTAAAACTTTCTCCATTTGAATTACTAAAAATAACTCTAAATGAATCAAATAAATTTTCATATGCATTCAAATCATTTTCTGCAGAAAAATCAGAATGTTCTGATATCACAAGATTTTTTATTCCCAGTTTGCTTAGATAATTCAAAGTTATTTCTACGTTTTCTTCTCTTTGTTTATCCGTCGTCTTACGGTAGGGTATAATAACTGTTAAATTGGAATAATTTTGTATTTTTTGTTTATTTATTAAATTATCTTTTAAAGAAGATTTTAGGTCTTTGTTTTCAGCTTTTAAATTTCGAATTAACAAATTAAGATTTCGTTTTTGTTCTTCTTTATTTTTCAATGATTTTATAAGTTTTTTTTCTTGTTCTTCTTTATTTTTCAATTGATTTAACAAGGACTTGTTTTCGGCGTTAATATTGTCGCATAATATTTTAATTTTAGAGTATTGGGATTCAAGCTTATTTTTATCTATTTCTAAAACTCTGTAAGTCCCACTCCTTTTTATATGCTTTTTAACTTGCTTTTTTATCATTAAAATCCCTATTATTGATATTCAATTTTAATAGTGTTTATCCGCCTTTAACCACGTCTTAATAACTTTTTTAATTTCATAGTTTTGTGGTCAATTTATTCCTCTGAATAAAGTAACTCCATGAGATATTTTCCATAATCTGTTTTTTCCAAGTGTTTAGCTGTTTTTAGCACAGCTTCATCATCAATCCAGCCATTATTATAAGCAATTTCTTCCAAACAAGCAATATAAAATCCTTGTCTTTTTTGAATTGCTTCAATAAAATTACTGGCCTCTAATAACCCGACATGAGTCCCCGTATCTAGCCAAGCCATTCCTCTTCCTAAAAGTTCCACCTTCAATTGTTTTCTTTTTAGGTACTCTTCATTAACAGATGTGATTTCAATTTCACCACGATCAGATGGTTTGACATTTTTGGCAATTTCTACTACGCTATTATCATAGAAGTAAAGTCCGGGTATGGCATAGTTCGATTTAGGATGTTCTGGTTTTTCTTCAAGCGAAAGCACATTACCATCATCATCAAATTCCACTACTCCAAAAGCATGTGGATCCCTTACATAGTAACCAAAAACAACAGCTCCATCTTCAATCTGTGCTGCTCTTTGCAAAATTTCACTAAATCTGTGACCATAAAATATGTTGTCCCCTAAAACCAGGACTACGCTGTCATCACCAATAAATTCTTCCCCTACAATAAATGCATCTGCCAGTCCCCGTGGTTCTTCCTGCACAACATATGAAAATGATACTCCCAGTTCACTACCATCTCCTAAAAGTTCCTCATATAATGGTAGATCTCTAGGGGTAGAAATAATAAGTATTTCCTTAATTCCAGCTAACATAAGCACGGAAAGAGGGTAATAAATCATGGGTTTGTCATAAATGGGGAGTAATTGTTTGGAAACCGCTTTGGTAATAGGATAAAGTCGAGTACCAGATCCTCCTGCAAGTACAATTCCTTTCATTCTGTTTTCTCCTTTATAATAATTTAGAAAATATACGCACTTTTATCTCTTAAATATTTTAATAAAATAAGTTAATAAAATTTCCTTATTTATTAAATAATATAAAATAAAACAATTTTACTTTTTAAAAAAAGAAGAATTAATTTTTATTAAGCCCTATTTTTCATTCAATATATTATTTATTATTATTAATTCTAAAAAATTAAAGAAGATTATAATAATTTCATATAATCCTTTAAAGCTTCTTTGTAACTCCTAATTGGGGGGAATCCCTCCATTTTCCAGTTGTAATTTTCAAGAACTGAATATTTGGGCCGTGCTGCTGCACTTCCAAATTCTTCGGTAGTAACTGGTTTTAATTCAATTTCAATACCTGCGTTCTCAAAGATTAACTGAGCGTATTCATGCCAGGAGCAATGTTCGCTGTTGGTAAGGTGATAAGTACCATAAATGGGCTTTTTAATGAGCTCTGCAATTGCTTTAGCAAGATCCACAGTATATGTTGGCGAACCTATCTGGTCACCCACTACATTAATGCTGTCATAGTTTTCTGCAAGTTTTAGCATGGTGGTGACAAAGTTAGGCCCATGGAATCCATATAACCACGATGTTCGGGCTATGTAAAATTTATTAAGAATTTCTTTTACACAGACTTCGCCTAAGTACTTAGTTTTACCATATACACTTAGAGGATTGACTTGATCATATTCCCGATAAGCTGTTCCTTTAGTTCCATCGAAAACATAGTCAGTACATATATAAACCAGCGCAGCGTCTGCTTCTCTACATGCAACAGCAACGTTGCGTGTTCCAATTACATTCACTTTATATGCCAAATCTTCATGTGATTCACTGCCATCCACATCAGTAAATGCTGCTGCATGAACAACAACATCAGGGTTGATATCTTTCACAGTTTTTATTGTTTTTTTAATTTCTGTGATATCCAGAGTATCAATGGTAGTGGTGCTAATTTCATTTTCCTCAGATAGGACATCTACTAAATCATGACCTAACATACCTTCTGAACCTATAATCAATACTTTCATTCTTTTCACCATGTTTATATTGTTAATTATTTTAAATATTCTCTTTTAGTGAATTACCCCTATTATTTATGTTCAAGACGATTAAAGTATTTATTATTCCAGTAAAGCAGATCGCATTCATCATAATGGAACCTATTTTTCCAACAGACATAGTTGTAGCTTAATTGATCCCTACGACTGTGTAATTTAACTTCTTTCCACCAATCTTCCATTAATTTTATTACTTGGGGGTCGTTGTGTTTTCTGTATAAAATTCCACTTGCAATTAAACCATTATTCGGAGGATATTTTTCTAAAGAATATTTATTAATTTGCTTTGAAATAATTTCTTCAGAATCTTTTTTTACTTTTATACAAACTTCTGCTTCTTCATAAATACATTCTCTATCTGGATGAGCAATACACATCATGGATGTTTGTTTGGCAAATTTTTTTATAAATTTGTTAATGTCATTTAGAATCATAAAGTTCCCATCAACCCAAAGGCTTTGATCATATTCCTCTAAGTATCTATGTGGTAAAATTTTGTATTTCCTAGCTTTTTTTATTTTATCTAAATTAGAATTTTCCATTTCTCGAATTTGCCAGTGTTTAGATTTAATATTTTTATTATCTGTAAAACAAATGTAATCCCAGTTTTATTGATGTAAGTAGGGGTCACTAATTCATCGTAGTCTCCAGTAATAGCCGTATAAATTACTTTCTTTTGTTTTTTTGGAAATAATTTATTTAAAAAATGGTTTAACATTAGTATCTTCCTGATTTTAATCTAATGATGATGTTCTCTTATAAAATATATTAGTTAATAAATGATATTAGAGTATATCATTTTTATGAATAGTCGATAAATTAATTTATCAAATTCATGTATAATTAAGAAATTAAAAAATATAAGTTATAATAAATTTTATTAAAATTTCCTTAGAAATTTGAGGGATTATATGGTCATATATAAAATGTATGAAGAAATATTAGAACAACCTAATGCTATTAGAAAAACATTAGAGTCTCAAAAGGAAAATTTAGATTCTATTGCTAGAAAAATATCAGAAACAGAAAAAATATATTTAATAGGTTGTGGAAGTTCTCTTTCTACTTGTTATTCTGCAAAATATGCCTTAGAAATGGTTCAAGATGTTAATGTGGATGTTTTAACAGGATACGAATTTTATTATCATAAAAAAATATCTAATAAAAATTCTGTTGCTATTTTTACTTCACAATCTGGCGAAACGGCAGATACTAGAGATGCTATGAAAAAAGCAAATGAAGAAGGAATGTACACTGCAGTCATTACCAATGAAAAAAATAGTTCTATGGCCAAAAAAGCAAATATTGCTGTTGTCACTGAAGGTGGAAGAGAAGAAGCAATATTGGGTACTAAAACTTATGTTACTCAATTAATGGGATTATATTATGTTCTATTTGGAGCATTTGATGATTTTAAATCCCGCAAAATCTTTGAACAGTTAACAAAAATTCCAGATATAATGGAAAAATTAATTAAATCCACAGAAAAAGAGAATAAAGAGTTAGCAAATGAATTTAAAGATGAAAACTTATTTTATTGTATTGGATCTGGTCCTAACTATGGTCTAGCCTATAAATTAGCCATGACTATGTTAATGGAAGGTGCCCTAAAACACGCTTGCCCATTGTATTCTGGAGAATTCAGACATGGCTTAATTGAAAGAGTCGAAAAAGATGTGCCGGTTATATTTTTAGATTCAAATTTTCCAGGTGATATATTAACTCAAAAATCAGTTGAATTTTGTGAAAATATAGGGACAAAAAATATCCTCTTTAGAATGCAGGACTATGCTGATATTAATAGTATATTATCTCCATTCATCCTGGTTATTCCATTGGAATGGTTCATATACTATTTAGCACATTTCAATGGAGAAGATCCAGGAAGTACGAGACATATTGGGAAGGTTAGATATTAATATATAATAGAATTTTCCCTTATTATTTGATTTATATTATTATTGGAAGTTGAATTCATCAAAGTTTTTTCCTTATTTTTTTACAATAATTACATTTCTAAAAAACTTAGTTTCATAGTAGTTTTTCTTGATTAGGGGTTTATTATGGGTTGTTTTTGATTAATTTCATATCACTTTTTTGCAATAATTTCTAATATGTTTGTGTTTCTGTGTGTGTTGTGTATTGTATGTGCCATGAATTAAGGCGTCGACTGGAGTGTGATTATCGTCACTCTGTGAAAGTTGTAATTTCCATTTGTGGCTAAATATTATGATACTTATTAAAATGAGGGCCTGATCCATTGTATCCTTGGATACATGCAGTGTTCAGGTTTGATGTTGGTTTGTGGTAGTATGTGGTGATTTTTGATTGCTGCATATTGCGTACATGTGCTAAAAATACCTATGCTTATGGAATGTGATGTTTTTTTACTGAACTAATTCCTGTTTTTTCATGTACTTTCCCAATATAAAAGCTAACTATAATAGTGTAGTTTTAAATCCGTTTGATCCTGGCGGAGGCTACTGCTATTGGGGTTCGATTAAGCC